>NZ_RCWF01000004.1:0-125536 GCF_003667345.1 Poseidonibacter antarcticus | reverse complement strand
TGATATTACAAGTTCAGTGACTGCAACAGCAGTAAGCTATGATGATGCTAACTTAACAAGTACAAACACTGTTCAAATGAAAGTAGTAGATTTAGCAGGAAATGATGGAGCAGTAGATACTCAACTTGTTACTATTGCCTTTACAGGACCAAATAATCTAATTACAATTACAAGTATTACAGATGATACAGGTTCAAGTAGTAGTGACTTTGTAACTAATGACAATAATGGTTTAACAGTAGCCGCAACTCTTACAAATACATTAGATACAGGTGCTGGTGAAAAACTAATGTATAGTAATGATAATGGTGTTACATGGATTGATATTACAAGTTCAGTAACTGCAACAGCAGTAAGCTATGATGATGCTAACTTAACAAGTACAGCAACTGTAAAAATGAAAGTGGTTGATGTAAGTGATAATGATGGTCCAGTAGCTACTCAAGATGTAATAATCGATACAACAATTGATACAAATGGAAATGGAAAAACAGTAACAATTGAAAGTATTACAGATGATACAGGTATAGCAAATGACTTTATTACAAGTGATACAAATTTAGAAGTAAGTGGAACAGTAGATTTAGCTGATGGAAATACATTAAGTGTAAGTGCAAATGGAAATACTTATACAACAGCAAATACAGAGTTAAGTGTAGATGGTAGTGGTAATTGGAGTTTAGATTTAAAAGGAACTACTTTAGTAGATGGAACAACTTACCCAATAGTTGCAACAGTAACAGATATAGCAGGTAATTCAACAAATGCTACTCAAGATGTAATAATCGATACAACAATTGATACAAATGGAAATGGAAAAACAGTAACAATTGAAAGTATTACAGATGATACAGGTATAGCAAATGACTTTATTACAAGTGATACAAATTTAGAAGTAAGTGGAACAGTAGATTTAGCTGATGGAAATACATTAAGTGTAAGTGCAAATGGAAATACTTATACAACAGCAAATACAGAGTTAAGTGTAGATGGTAGTGGTAATTGGAGTTTAGATTTAAAAGGAACTACTTTAGTAGATGGAACAACTTACCCAATAGTTGCAACAGTAACAGATATAGCAGGTAATTCAACAAATGCTACTCAAAACGTGGTAGTTGATACAACAGCACCAACAACAACAGTAGATATTACAAGTATTACAGATGATACAGGTTCTGATACAAATGACTTTATCACAAACGATAATGATGGCTTAACTATAGGAGCAACACTTTCAGCTGGCTTAGCAAGTGATGAAGCACTTATGTATAGTAATGATAATGGTGTGACATGGAGTGATATTACAAGTTCAGTGACTGGAACAACAGTAAGCTATGATGATGCTAATCTTACTAGTACAAACACTGTACAAATGAAAGTAGTAGATACAGCAGGCAATAATGAAACAGTAGAGAGTCAAGAAGTTACAATTGATACAACAGCACCAAGTATAACTACTAAAACTTCTTCTGTTTCAGAAGAAGCTTTAGCAAATGGTTTACAAGATACAAATGGTGGACCAGATACGACAAATTTAGGAGCTGTTACTGGGACTATGTCTATTAGTGATGCTTCTGAGATTAGTGAAATTACACTAGCTTCACAAACGGCTGGTACAACATCTGGAGGTGTAGCTGTAACATGGGCTAGTACTACTGCAGCTGGAGTACATACTCTTACTGCAACAGCTGGTGCAACAACAGTAGCTACTTTAACACTAGATGCAACAGGTGCTTATACTTTTACTCTTTTAGAACCTTTGGATCATGCAACTGCTGATAGTGAAGATATACTAGCTTTAAATTTTGGTGTGACTGCTACTGATAAAGCTGGAAATACGACTGCTTCAACAACTCTTACTATAAATGTAGAAGATGATAGTCCTTTAGCTTCAAATGATCAAACATTTATTATGCCTGTACAACCTGATACTGCTGAAGGGTCTTTAGTAGTTTCTTATGGTGCTGATGGTGGTTATGTTTCAGAAATTGGAATTGATGGTAATACTTATACTTATGATGTTGATACTGATAGTATTACAGCAGCAGGGACATCTGCTAATGTAGATAGTTATAGCTTTAACGATATAAATGACGAACTTACTATTAATACAACGCAAGGTGAAACATTTGTAGTAGATATGCTAACAGGTGAATATAGTTATGCAGCATTAGAAGCTTATGAAGAAGTGGGACCTGAAGTTAGTGTTAACCAAGGATCAGGTTTGTTAGGAATAGCAAATGTTGGTGCTTTAGGTGCTGTTGATATTGGGACTAATCAAACATTTACAGCTGTGGATGCTAATAATAATATTGAAAGTGTAACAGTAGCAGCTACAGCTACTCTAGGTGTTAGTGTAGCTGGGTATTATGAAGTGAGTTTCTCTCAAGATATGGCAGATGAATTTGGATTGGCTGTTAATGAAACCAAGAGCGGTATTTTCCTAGGACTTGTAAATGTTCAAAATGGTTCTACACTTACTATTGAATCAATAGATGGGGGTCCGATAGATAATCTTCAGCTTAATGAATTTTTGGCAACTGTTTATGTAGAACAAGTTGGCTTAGATTTAGTCTCACTTGGTCTTATCCCTAGCCTTACAATTGAAGCAACAGATACAGCTAACAATACAACAACTGATACAAAATCAGATGTTCTAGGTTTAAGTTTAATAGATCCTGATAGTAGTCCAGCTAATATTACCGAAGGAACGAGTGGAGTTGAAACATTAACAGGAAGTGCTGATAGTGATCGTATTTATGGTTATGATGGTGCTGATATTATAAATGGTGGTCAAGGTAATGATTTACTACGTGGTGGTGCTGGTAATGATACTATTAATGGTGAATCAGGTAATGATATTATCATTGGTGGAAAAGGTAATGATACTCTAAGTGGTGGAAGTGGAAATGATACCTTTATCTTTGAAAAAGGTGATGGCGGAACTGCTGGTTCTCCTGCTAGTGATACTATTACAGACTTTTCATCAATTGCAGTATCTGCAGGTGGTGATACTATAGATTTAAGTGGTTTATTAATAGGTGAATTAGCTAGAGGTAATACTGTTGGAAACTTGAGTGATTATCTACATTTTGAAGTTGTTGGAACTGATACTGTTCTTTCTATTAGTACAAGTGGAGCTTATTCAGGTGGCTTTAACGCAGGAAGTACAGATCAACAAATTACATTTACAGGAATAGACCTTGTAGGAGAATTTACTACAGATCAAGAAGTTATTTCTCAATTGCTTTCAAATGGTAATTTAATCGTTGATCAAGCAACTACAACTACAGATGAACTAAATGGTACTACAGTTATAAGTGGAATAATTACTGATAATGATGGAGATACAGCTTCTAGTACTTTAACTTTTGATACGACAGACCCACATGTAAACCCACTCAATGTGGCACCAACTGTTCAAGTAAATGATAATCAATTACTTGGTTTAGTAGGTGTTGGTGCAGTTGGTTTAATTGATTTAACTACTCAGGCATTGACTGCAGGAGATGTTGATGGAAATTTACGCTCTGTTGTTGTGGCTTATAACTCTACAGTGGAGATAAATTTAAAAGAGTTGGCACTTACTGCTTCTTCTCAATTGGCAAATGAGCTAGGTTTACAATTCTCAGTAGTAAATGATGCTGGTTTACTAGGATTACTAACACCTTCTACAACTCTTACTATTACAGCAATAGATGGTGGTGATATTGACAATGCAGCAATCAATGAATTACTTGCAACAGTGAAGTTTGATTCTGATATTAATATATTGGGTCTTGATGCAGGTGCAAAAGTAAATTTAATTGATGGCACAATAATCAATGCAACAGATAGTGAAGGTTTATCAAGTGGTGATACACAAGTAAGTAATTTATTAGATGTTGATGCTCTTGAGGCACTTCTTGGAGATAATTCAGCTATCATAGAAGGTGATACAGGAAATGATACATTAACTGGAACAGCTGATGATGAACGTCTTTATGGTCATGATGGTGACGATACTATTAATGGTGGAGATGGTGATGACTTAATTCGTGGTGGTGCTGGTAATGACACTTTAAATGGTGGAGATGGAAATGATACTCTTATTGATGGAAATGGAAGTGACACCTTTAATGGTGGAAATGGAAATGATACTATTGGTATAAGTAGTACAAACTTTAGCTCAATAGATGGTGGAAATGGAGTAGATACTCTTTCTATGATTGGTGATTTTGATTTTGATCTTACCTTAATAGATGATGCTAAAATAAGTAATATAGATAAAATAGATATAACAGGTGATGCAGATAATAAATTGACATTAAATTATAGTGATTTACTTGCAATAAATACTTCAAATGAGCTGTATATAACAGGAAATAATGGAGATATAGTTTCTCTTGAAGGACAAACGTCATTAGGTACAGAAACATTAAGTGGAATAACATATAATAAGTATGACCTTGGTGGTACTGCTGATGCTGATATCTGGATTGATCAAGATATTACAGTTATTTAAGAATAAGGAATTTTTATGAAATATTTTATTCTTTTACTGTTAGCAACTGTTTTATATGGAAAAGAGAGCTGTTATACAGTACAGCTTCTCAGTCAGACTAGTTCTGATAAGAATAGGAATTTACTTTTACAAAATAACTATGATAGTTCATGTAAAGTAATGGAAATAGGTAAAAACTTAACTGTTAGATGTGGTTGTTTTATGAATATGGAAGATGTTGAAAAAACACTTCCTGCTTTTAAAAAAGAGTATAAAAATGCTTATATTACAAGTACATATAAGAGTAGATTTAAAGAAAAAAAACAAATAATTAAAGAAGAGAAACCTATTTTAAAGAAAGAAATTCCAGTTTCTATAGACATAGGAATAAAAAATACTAAAAAACAAGATACTTTTAATATAAATACTCCTGTTAGAGATACAAATATGTGTGTTAAAAATGTAAATACATTATTAAATGAAACTTATAAAAATTATCCTAGTATTAAAGCTTCAAGACAGATGATTCTTTCTAAGCAAGCAAAAGTTGAAAGTGCAAAATGGAATTATTTTCCAACACCTTCTATAGATATTTCGCAACGTGCAGATCGTAAAAATATGACTTTTCGTTTAGAACAACCATTGTGGACAGGTGGAAAACTTGATGCAAAGCGAGATATTGCAGTATCAGAATATGAGGAAGCTCAATCTACCCTAGAAGAAAATAGATATATTTTAACTGAAGAATTTTTAACAATTCTTCAAAATTATATAGAATCAGAAGAACAAATTAAAGGATTTTTAGAAGGAAGAAAACAGCTAGTAAAATTCTCAGAAATGGTAGAAAGACGTGTTTTTGCAGGAGCATCTTCTAGAACTGATAAAGAATTACTTAATTCGCGTATTGCACAAATTAATTCAGATTTAATGATTGCTAGGTCAAAATATTCAGTAGCACGTTCACAAATGAATCTACTTTTAGGTCATCCTCTTCGATGTGAAATAGGGTTTGAAAATGACAAAACACTTAATCAAAAACAATCCCTAGATCAGATGAAAGAGACATTAGTAAATACTCATCCAGAACTTAAAAAATTACAATCACAAGTTTCAATAGCTGAAGCTGAAAAGAAAAGTGTTGATGCTGAAATAATGCCTAGTGTTTTACTACGTGCTGAATATCAAGATGGTTCAATTTATACAAACGATCAATCAGATGATAGTTTCTTATATCTTAACTTTTCATATACTCCTGGTGCTGGACTTTCTGCAATATCTAATATGGAAAGTGCTAAATATGCTGTAATGCAGACAAAAAATGAATTAAAAACAAAAAAACTAAAATTGTTGAATATTTTAGTTTCATATTATGAAGATTATCATTCATCTATAGATCGATTAGAAAGTATTAATCAAACAATTAGATTATCAAATTTAGTACTAAAATCTTATACTCGTTTATTTATTGCAGGAAAACGTCAATGGCTTGATTTAGTTAATATGTCACGTGAAGTAACAGAAAATAGGATTTCCATGGCAACTATTAAAGCTATGTACATAACAGCATCTTATCGTTTAGCTTTACAAACAGGTAATATTAATTTTGAAGGGAAATAAATTGATAGAAGATATACATTGGCTTACTCAAGTATGTACGCTACCTCATTTTGCGAGATTAAGGCTTCCCTTATATGAATTAGAAATGATTAAAGAAAAATTTCTAAATTCAAAAACTAAGTCCATTACCTCTATATATGATACTATTTTTGAAAAGTTGGAATTAAAAAAACCTCAATGGGATAGTAGTTTAAAAGAGTCATTATTGCCAGCTTTGGCATTAATACCAAATGAGGGAATATGTATTATTATAGAAAAAGAGGCAAATGATAGTTGGAGAAGTGAAGACAAAAATGGAATGAGAAGTGAAAAATCTTATCCACCTGGAACGCTATTTACATCAATAAAAACAGAGCGAAAATCAAAATTAAAACAGTCTGCCAAAGATATGTTTAAAAAAGTTGCTTTTCAACAAAAAAATATAATAATACATGCTGTTATTGCTTCTTTGAGTATTAATTTTCTAGCTTTGGGTACTTCTTTTTTTAGTATGCAAGTTTATGATAGAGTTATACCTACACAAGGTATTTCTACTCTTGTAGCTCTTAGTATAGGTGTTGCCATTGCAATTTTATTAGAAATGATACTAAAACTTTCTCGTTCACATATATTTGATCATGCAGCAAAGAATATGGATATAGCATACTCACATGATATATTTAAACGCTTTTTAAATATACGACTTGATTCATTACCTAAGAGTATTGGTACTCTTTCTAGTCAATTACAAAGTTATGCTACTGTGCGAACATTTATTTCTTCAGCAGCCTTGTATATATTTATTGATTTTCCATTTTCCATGATTTTTTTAGCAGCTATTGTAATGATTGCAGGATGGATGATGGGAGGAATTGCTCTAATTTTTTTGATAATAGCAATTATTACAGGTTTATTTTTTCGTAAAAAAATTGAACATTTAACAAAAACATCTTCAATGGCATCACATCAAAAATTAGGTCTTTTAGTTGAGAGTGTTGAGAATGCTGAAAATATTAAGGCAACGGGTGCTAGTTGGAGTATATTAGGTAGATGGAATGCTTTAGCTGAAGATGCAATACATGATGATATAAGGATTCGACATTATTCTGAAATGTCTACTTATATAGCAGGTTTCTTACAACAGTTTAGTTATGTTGCACTTGTTGCAATGGGTGCTTATTTAGTAAGTACAACGAATGATTTAACAATGGGGGGACTTATTGCAACTACTATTCTTTCAGGTCGAGTACTTTCACCTATTGCAATGTTACCAAATTTACTTGTACAGTGGGGTAGAACAAAAATAGCAGTGGAAGATTTAGATCGTGTATACGCTCTTGATTGTGATAATGAAGGTGTTTCATCTCCTATTTCTCCATCTGTAATGAATACGGATTTTTGTTGTGAAAATATCTCATTTTCTTATGAAGAAAATAAACCAGCAGTAAAAATAACAAACTTAAAAATCTCTCAAGGTGAAAGGGTTGCTGTATTAGGAATGATTGGTTCTGGAAAGTCTACTTTATTAAAAGTTCTTTCAGGTCTTTATAAACCACAAGAAGGAAAAATTCTTATTAATGGTATAGATATTCATCATATTTCACGTAATAAAGTTAATGAAAAAATAGGATATTTATCACAAAATGTAAAATTAATTTCAGGTACGCTTCGGGATAATCTTTTACTTGGATTAACTTGTGTCAATGATGAAACAATTATGGAAGTATCTAAAAAAACTGGACTAATTAATCTTATAAATACTCTTTCACAAGGTTTAGATACTCTAATACCTGAAGGAGGAGAGAGTGTATCTGGAGGACAAAAGCAGATTATTTCTATGACAAGAATATTACTTATGAATCCTCAAGCATGGTTTTTAGATGAACCAACTGCACATATGGATGATAGTACAGAAAAATTAATACTTGATTCTATTTATGAAACACTTACTCCTGAGAGTACTTTAGTTGTGGTTACTCATAAACCTGCCTTACTTAGATTGGTTAATAGAATAATTGTAATGACTCCTGAAGGTATTGTAATGGATGGTCCAAGAGATGCAATATTACAAAAACTTAATCCAAAACTCCGAAATAAGGATAAAGAATGAAAGAAGAAAAATATCAACTTCATAAGCCACTAATAAATCCTTTATGGATAACTTTTGGTACTTTACTCTTAGTAATTATACCTTTTTTAGTATGGGCATATTATGCAAATCTTGACCAAATTTCTCATGCCCAAGGGCAGGTTATTGCTACTGCAAAAACACAAGAGATTCAATCTACAATTGATGGTGTTGTTGAGCAAATTTATGTAACAGAAGGTGAACATGTAAAAAAAGGTGATAATCTTATTTTACTAGATAAAGCTCAAGCTCAAGCAGCCTATGAAAATAGTAAAGCAAAAGTAGCAGCTTTAAAAGCAAATCTTTCACGTTTAAGAGCAGAAGTTTATGGGAAAAGATTAATATTTGATAAATCTCTTGATAAGTATCCTGAGTTCAAAGAAAATCAAAAAGCATTATTTCGTCGACGTCAAAGAGCGCTTAATGATGATTTGTCTGCACTTAATGAGTCATTAAAATTAGCAAGAGAAGAACTTAATTTAAATATTCCTTTATTGGACAATGGTGATATAGGTGCTTTAGAAATTATAAAAATTAGACGTCAAATTGCAGAGTTAAAAGGTAAAATATCTAATACACGTAATAAATATTTTCAAGATTCTCAAACAGATATGACAAAAGCAGAAGAAGAATTATCTACAAAAGAACAAGAATTAGCTGATAAAACTATTATTTTTGAACGTACATCTATTTCTTCTCCAATGGATGCAATAGTTAAAAATATAATTGTTACTACAAAAGGAGCAAACGTACGTTCAGGAGAGGTAATCCTTGAGTTATTACCTTTTGGAGATGAACTTATAATAGAGGCTAAAATGCGTCCTTCAGATATTTCATTTGTTAAACAAGGACAAAAAGCATCAGTTAAACTTGATGCTTATGATTATAGTATTTATGGTGTTTTTTATGGGAATGTAACATATATTAGTCCTGATACACTTGTTGAAAAAACACCTAAAGGTGAAGAGTATTTTTTTAGAGTACTTATTGCCTTAGATAAAACACAATTAAATACAAAAAATGGAAAGAAAATAAATATAAGCCCAGGAATGACAGCACAAGTAGATATTGTTACAGGGAATAGAAGTGTTCTTACGTATTTATCTAAACCTATTACAAAAACATTTTCTGAAGCTTTTCACGAAAGATAATATTTATATGAACTTCTATTTTGAAGTTCATATAAAACTTGAAGACTCAAGTTAGTATTTTAATGGTCTAATATTTGTTCTAAGAACATTTTTAATCTATCTGATTGTGGATTATCAAAGAATTCATGAGGAGTATTTTCTTCAATTATTTGACCTGCATCCATAAAAATTACTCTATCTGCTACTTTTTTTGCAAATCCCATTTCATGTGTTACACAAACCATTGTAATTCCATCATCAGCTAGTTCGGTCATAACATCTAGTACTTCACCAATCATTTCAGGGTCAAGTGCAGCTGTTGGTTCATCAAATAGCATAATATCAGGGTTTGAACATAAACATCTAGCAATTGCCACACGTTGTTGTTGTCCTCCTGATAATTGATTTGGATATTTATCAGCTTGATCTGCAATTTTTACTCGTTCTAAATAATGCATTGCAGTTTTAATAGCTTCTTTTCTTGGCATCTTTGAAACCCAAGTAGGAGCTAATATCAAATTTTCTAAAATTGAAAGATGAGGAAAAAGATTAAAATGTTGGAATACCATTCCAACATGCTTTCTTACTTCTCTAATTCTTTTAACATCTTCAGTTAGTTCTAAACCATTAATCATGATTTGACCTTCTTGAAAAGGTTCAAGTCTATTCATACATCTAATTGTTGTAGATTTTCCAGATCCAGATGGTCCACAAATTACAACTCTCTCACCTTTTTTTACTTTTAAATTAATATCTTTAAGTACATGAAAATCACCGTACCATTTATTAACTTCGTTCATTTCTATTATATATTCTAATTCACTCATAATTTTTCCTATCTTCTTTACTATTTGTGATTTGTATTAAATTTATCTTCAATTGATTTAGCGTATCTTGACATACTAAAACAAATTATCCAATATATCATTGTTACAAAAACATAACCTTCTGTTTCAAATCCTAACCAGTCTGTATCACTATTGGTTAATGTAACCATTGCTAATACATCGAATAATCCAATAATTAAAATTAAAGTCGTATCTTTAAATAGTGAAATAAATGAACCAACTATATTTGGAATTGATATTTTAAGTGCTTGTGGAAGAACAATTAATCCCATTGATTGCCAATAACTCAAGCCCATTGCATCAGCAGCTTCATATTGACCTTTAGGAATAGCTTGTAGTCCACCTCTTACAACTTCTGCTATATATGCAGCTTGAAATAATGTAATACCAATTAATGCTCTTAATAATTTATCAAAATCCATTCCCTCTGGAAAAAATAGTGGTAAAATTACTGAAGACATAAATAGTAAGGTAATTAAAGGTACACCTCTAATAAATTCTATATAAATAACAGATATTGTTTTAATAATTGGCATATTAGATTGTCTACCTAATGCAAATAAAATCCCTATTGGAAATGATGCAATAATACCAACTGATGCTACAATAATAGTAAGAAGTAATCCTCCCCATTTTTCTGTTTCAACAACTTCTAATCCTAATCCACCTGATACTAAAGTATATGTGATAATAGGAAAAGATATAAGAATAAATACTTTTACTTTAATATTATGAACTTTTTTAAATATTATAATATAAACTGCAAAAATTACTAATGCTAAGTTTGGTCTCCAATATAACTCTTCAGGATAGAAACCATAAATAAATTGATTGAATTTTTCAATAATAAAAATCCATCTAGCACCATCTTTTGTAATCTCTTCTTTTGTCCCACTCCAAGTTGCATCAAAAATCAACCAATCCAATAATGGAGGAATAGTTACATAAAGAAGATATACAGAAAGTATTGTTAATATTGAACTAAGAATTGAAGAGAATAAATTCTCTTTAGCCCAATGAATCAATCCTTTTGTTCCTAAAGGAGCTGGTTTAGCTTCTAATTTTTCATAAATTGCCATCTTATCGCTCCTTTATTTGCATTCTAGAATTTATGTAATTCATCAATATGGAGATGAGAATACTTAATGTTAAATAAACAGCCATTGTCATTAAAATAATTTCTACTGCTTGACCAACTTGATTTAGTGAAGTTCCTGAAAAAACTGTTACTAACTCAGGATATCCTATTGCAGTTGCAAGTGAGGAGTTTTTTATTAAGTTAAGATATTGGTTAATTACAGGAGGAATAATAACTCTAAGTGCTTGTGGTAATACTACTTTTTTCAAAATTGTACTATCTTTTAATCCTAAAGCACTAGCAGCTTCTTTTTGACCTTGAGGTACTGCTTCAATACCAGCACGAACTGCTTCTGCGATATATGTTGCAGTATAGATACTAAGTGCAAAAGCAAGTGCTAGAAGTTCAGGAATTAAAGTCCATCCACCATTAAAGTTAAATCCTTTGAATACTGAATATTCTAATGTAGCAGGAGTGCCACTTAAAAAGAATACTAAAGTTGGAGCACTTATTAAAATACCAATAGAAACCCAAAATAAAGGAAAATCTTGACCTGTTTCATCATGTCTTTTATCAGCCCATTTTTTTAGATATATTACAGAAACTATTGCAATTATAAATGCAATTATAACAGCTGTAAATCCACTTTCTAATATAGGTCTTGGAATATAAAGTCCACGATTATTAAAGAAAATAGAATCAAAAAATGAGATACTTTGTTTAGGACTTGGTAGTGAGGCTAATACAACATTATACCAAAATAGAATTTGTAATAAAATTGGAATATTTCTAAAAGTTTCTACATAAACTAAAGATAATTTAGAAACCATAAAGTTTTTTGATAGTCTTCCAACACCAACTAAAAGTCCAATTATTGTTGCAAATATAATACCAATCACAGAAACTAAAATTGTATTTAAAAGTCCTACAATAAATACTTTTCCATGTGTATCAGATTCGTCATAAGGAATTAGTGATTGTAAGATTCCAAAACCAGCTTCGCTATTTAAAAAATCGAATCCTGTATTAATCCCACGTTTTTCAATATTTATAAACATATTATTTATTACAAAATATGTTAATAAGAAGATAAGTACTAATGCTAGTACTTGATAGATAATTGCCCTGTTTTCGGGATTGTTATAAAATGCAACCTGCGGTTGAGGGGTTTTCTTGTATTTTTTCATTTCTTTGCCTTATCATTAAAAAAGGGGAATTTAAATTCCCCTTTTTTGTATTAGATGAATATTATATAAAATACTTATTATCTAATTGGTGCTCCATATTGAAGACCACCTTGATTCCAAAGTTTATTTAAACCTCTATCAATTTTAAGTGGAGAACCTTTTCCTACATTTCTATCAAATGATTCACCGTAGTTACCAACATTTTTTATAATGTTATATGCCCATTTAGCGTCTAATCCTAAGTTTTTACCAGCTTCACCAGATTCACCTAGTAATCTTTGGATATTAGGGTTTTTACTATTTTTCATAGTATCAACATTTGCTTGAGTAATACCCATTTCTTCTGCATTTAACATTGCAATATGTGTCCATTTAACAATATTAAACCATTTGTCATCACCTTGTCTAACAACAGGTCCTAAAGGTTCTTTTGAAATAATTTCAGGAAGTACTTTTACTGTACTTGGATCTTTTACTTTTAATACTAGTCCATATAATTGAGAAGCATCTGAAGTTACAACATCACAACGACCTGATTTAAATCCTTCAATTGTTTGTCCAGATGTATCATAAGTAATTGGTTTATATGTCATTTTATTAGCTTTGAAATAATCAGTTAAGTTTAATTCAGTTGTTGTTCCTGCTTGAATACAAACTGTTGCACCGTCAAGCTCTAATGCTGAATCTACACCAATTTTTGTA
Source organism: Poseidonibacter antarcticus (assembly GCF_003667345.1). Taxonomy (NCBI): domain Bacteria; kingdom Pseudomonadati; phylum Campylobacterota; class Epsilonproteobacteria; order Campylobacterales; family Arcobacteraceae; genus Poseidonibacter; species Poseidonibacter antarcticus. Next base: position 112,384 of record NZ_RCWF01000004.1, on the reverse strand, counting down.
GAAATAAGGAAACCTTGCCCATCATAATAATTTACACCTGCAAAGTTTAAACCTAAAGATGTATCTCTAGTATTAGTCCAAGTAGTAGATCTTGATAGCATATCAATTTCACCACTTTGAAGAGCTGTAAATCTTTCTTTTGCAGTTAAAGGAACATATTTTACTTTTGAAGCATCACCAAAAACAGCAGATGCAACAGCTTTACACATATCAACATCTATCCCTTTCCATTGACCACTAGAATCAGTAGCAGAGAAACCTGCAATACCAGTTGAAACACCACAACTAAGCGTACCTTTACTTTTGATTGAATCTAATGTATCTGCTGATGCAAGACTTGAAGATAAAGCTATAGCAACTACAGATAATGACGCAGTTTTTAAAAATTTCATTTTTTAATCCTTTTTTTTTGTCTGTAATAATTGTATAGCCTAATTGTAGCAATTGCATAGCAAAGTTGTTTAAAATTTAAACAATTTGAATATTTATGAAACTAATAGATAATTTATATGCAATTTAAGAACTAATATGTCCACTTTATTTTTTCTCTTAATTTAACAACTTCTCCTACAACTATAATTGCAGGTGTTGGCATATTTAAAGAGTCTTCAACAATATTTTCTAAAGTTGAAACTACAACTTCTTGGTCAGGTGTTGAGCCTTTTGATATTACAGCACAGGGATAATCTCTTCTTTTACCATGTTCCATTAAATTTTTAGTAATAAGTCCAATATTATGAAAGCCCATTAAAAAAACTAATGTTTCATCATTTAAAAAACTTTCCCATTCTATTTGAGATATTTTTTTATTTGGTGATTCATGACCTGTTACTACTCTAAATGATGTTGTAACACCTCTATGTGTTACTGGAATTCCAGCATAAGCAGGTACAGAAATAGCAGATGTAATACCTGGGATTATTTCAAATTTTATTCCCTTATTAAAAAGAAAAATTGCTTCTTCACCACCACGACCAAATACAAAAGGATCACCACCTTTTAGTCTTACAACTTTTTCATGTTTAAGTGCTGCTTGATAAATAAGTTCATTTATTTGATCTTGTGGAACAGAATGCTTACCTTTTTGTTTTCCTACATAAATTAATTCACAATCCTTTTTTGCTGTTTCTAATATTTTTGGATTTGCTAATCTATCATATATGATAATATCAGCTTGAGTAATCATTCTTGCAGCTTTTACTGTCATTAAATCAATTGCTCCAGGACCTGCTCCTGTTAAATATACTTTTCCCATTTTTTTATATCCTTATATAAATATTTCTTTTTTATTAAATGTAATTAAATTCTATTTTTTTAAAAGTATTGTATCTAAATCAATAACTCCATGGTTTAAGTATAGGTAAAAAAACTCTACTTTATAATTGTTTTTTTAAGCAACTCTATAATATGCTTGCACAAAATTATTAAATTAAATAAGAATAAGGTATTTATAATGAATTTTAAAAAATATATAAAAGCAGTAGGAACAGGTCCTAAAGGAAATAGAGAATTAGAAGAAGATGAAGTAATTGATGCAGTCGAATCTATTTTAGAAAATAAAGTTACACAAAGCCAAATGGGTGCATTTTTAATTGGATGGAGAACTAAACTTGAAACAAATCCTGAATTAATAGCATGTGTAAAAGCACTTAAAAAATATATGAAATTTACAAAAGTAGAAAACTCAATAGAACTAGGTTATTCATTTGATGGAAGAACAAACAATCCATTTTTATTTCCTTTATATGAAAATATATTAAAAGAGTTTCATAAAAATAATAAAGATATAAAAGAATTACACTTAGTAATATCAGGTGATTTATTACAACCTGCAAAAAATGGTTTAACTACAAAACAAGTATTTGAAGCATTGGATATAAAAGAGTATGTTCATTTCTTCAATAGAGCAGAGTACTTAAAAGAATTAAGTGATATTACACCTTTAAGACATGAGTTAGGTTTAAGAACTGTTTTTAATACAGTTGAGAAATTACTAAATCCAGCTTCAAGTGAATATGGAGTTACAACAGCATTTCATAAACCTTATGTACAAAAATACCTAGCAATATTTAAAAAGTATTACAAAGAAGTTTTAGTAGTAAAAGCTAGTGAAGGAAGTCCTGAAGTATTTAAAAATGGTAAATATTGGAAAGAAGTAAATGGCGAAATAGTTGAATTTCCTTTTGATTTAAAAGATTTTGGAATCTCTTATGATAAAACTTATGAAAATATTACATTAGAAGAAGCCTTGGAAATTGTTAAAAATCCTGATGAAGAGATTTTAAAACTTGCTAAATTTAATATTGCATTATATTTAGTTTTTGCACAAAGAGTTGATAGCTTAGAAGAAGCGTGGAAAAGGTTAAATTAATTTGACCTTTTTAAGTTAAATTATATTACTCTTGTAAGTTAAGAAGATAAGGAAAAAATATGTTAATAGATGGATATGGTAGAAAACATGATTATTTAAGAGTATCAGTTACAGAGCGATGTAATTTTAGATGTCAGTATTGTATGCCTGAAAAACCTTTTTCATGGGTCCCAAAAGAAAACTTACTTTCATACGAAGATTTATTTAAATTTATAAAAGCATCAATAGATGAAGGTATTAAAAAAGTTAGAATAACAGGTGGTGAACCATTATTAAGAGAAGGTTTAGACACTTTTCTTAAAATGATTTTTGACTATAAAAATGATATAGATTTAGCTTTAACAACAAATGCATTTTTACTTCCAAATGCAGCACAAAAGTTAAAAGATGCAGGGCTAAAACGAATAAATATTTCATTAGATAGTATGAGAGCTGATGTAGCTGCAAAAATCGCTCAAAAAAATGTTTTACCAACAGTATTAAAAGGTATTCAAGCAGCCGATGATGCAGGTTTAAAAATCAAAATAAACTGTGTTCCAATAAAAGGAATAAATGACCAAGACATTGTTGAGGTTTTAGATTTTTGTAAAGAACGTGGTTATATTATTAGATTTATTGAATTTATGGAAAATCATCATGCAAAAGAGGGTGCTAAGGGTTTAAATTCTGATGAAATGAAAGAAATTATTTCAAGAAAATATAAAATTGTTAAAACAATACCAAGAGATACAAGCTCACCTGCACAATATTATGAATTAGAAGATGGTTACCAATTTGGTATTATAGAACCTCATAAAGACGACTTTTGTTCGGCTTGTAATAGAATAAGACTTACAGCAGAAGGTTACTTGATTCCTTGTTTATATTTTGAAGATGCAATGAGTATTAAGGATGCAGTAAGAAATGATAATATAGATGAAGCAGTTGCAATTTTGAAAAAAGTGCTAGCTGGTAAACCTGAAAAAAATAAATGGTCTGTAAAAGATGATAATGAAGTTTCAAGTAGAGCATTTTATGAAACAGGTGGATGATAGACAATAATAGATTAAGTATTTAACAATACTTATCTATTAATGATGGAGTTTTACTTTCTTCATTATTTTGTTCTTTTTCAAAGACTTTGATTTTTGACCTTAAAAGTAGTTCTTGATGTGTTAGAGGTACAAGATTTAAGTCATTATATCTATCCTCTTCTCTACGTTTAAAATTACTTTGTATATTTGTTTTATTAATTCTTTGGTCAATTTTAAACTCTTTTAAAAATAGATGTTTTTCTAATAAATATGTAATAGCATAAATCTCATTTTCATCTATTTGTATATGGTTCTGTTCATTATTATTAGATTTCATCCAATAAAGAGTAGTTATAATATCATGTGTTATATGATTAATAATATTTAAATTTTTTGCATAATCTATTGTTTTGTATTCATTAACATTTATCCATCTATCTTTTAATGTTGATGCATTTTCATTAAAATTATCTTTATTATCAATTACAATATATAGATTTTTAATACCAAACTTTTCTATTCTTCTTTGAATATTTATAATTACAGCATTCCAAATAGCAAATAAGCAGTATTCATATTCCTCATTTTCTATTAATTCATTGGCTTCTTTTAAAGAGTAGTTTTCAAATTCACTTAAATTATAAATTTTATTATTAGGATTTTTTAATAATTCAGGTAAATTAAACATAAATATCCTTTTCTTTTTTTTAGATTAAATAGTATAGCATGATTTTACAAATAGTTAAAGCTTGATTAAAGTTAATTTATATATAATACGCGACCACTTTATAAATATAAAGTGAAATTACATATACCTATTAGGAGGTCAACATGGCTTTAGATCAGGACTTAAAAAAAGAAATAGTTGCACAATACGCAAAAAAAGACGGTGATACAGGTTCAGCACAAGTACAAATTGCTTTATTAACTAAACAAATTTCAGTATTAACTGAACACTTAAAAGTTTTTAAACAAGATCACTCTTCAAGACGTGGACTTTTAAAAATGGTTGGAAAAAGAAAAAGACTTTTAAAATATTTAAGAAGAACTGACTTTGCAGGATTTACTGAATTAGTTGCTTCATTAGGAATTAGAGCTAAATAATTTTAGTTTTTTAAATTTCTTTAAAAAAGGTTTACAGCTTAGCTGTAAGCCTTTTTTTTTAGCCAAAATATTAAATTTTACAATTAATCCTTCAAAATAACAAACCTTAATAATATTTCAAGTAAAATATAAAGAATAAAATATGTCAGGATATAAATGTTATTAACAAAAAAGAGTGAATATGCACTTCTTTCTTTGATTTCAATTGCAAAAAGCACTGAACCAATGAACGTAGATGTATTATCAAAAGAATTAAATATATCAAAATCATTTTTAGCGAAAATTATGCAAAATTTAGCAAAACACGAAATAGTAGTATCTCATAGGGGTGTTAATGGTGGATTTGCTTTAAAAAAGTCTTATGACCAGATAACAATTTTAGAGATTACAACAGCAGCAGAAGAAAAAATACCTTCAGTTTTTGAGTGTTCGCCTTCAGTGAATGATTGTCCAAGTCAAGTAGGAATGTTATGTACTATTTGGCCTTTACTAAATAATTTACAGTTAAAAATCAATGGATTTTTAGAAGATCTTACATTAAAAGATATTGCTTCATGATTCTTTTTCATATTTCGCATACAGATTTAGATGGATATGGATGTCAGCTAATTACAAAAGAGATGCTTTCTAAAGAATTATTTAGAAAAGGTTTTTTTTATAATGCAAATTATGGTGTAGAAGTTAAATTAACTATTAAAAAAGTTTTAAATCAGATTGAAGATTTTAAAGATGATGAAATATTTCTTTTAATCTCTGATTTAAATTTAACTACACAAGAATCAAAAGATTTAGATAAAAATATAAATGAACTAAATGCAAATGGTTTTAATATAAAATTTCAAGTATTAGATCATCATGCAACAGGGCAAAAAAGTGCAGATATATATGATTGGTATTATTTAGATATAAATAGATGTGCAAGTAAAATTGTATATGATTATATGTGTGAAGAATTTGATGCTTTTACTGCTGAAGAAAAAGAGTGCTTATCTCCTTTAGTAGATACTATTAATGCTGTTGATATTTGGCTTGACCATGAAATAAAAAACTTTGAATTTGGAAAAGTTTTATTAATGATGGTTTCAAAAGCAAGAGAAGTGAATAATATATTATTTGCAGATTTAAATAGAGAATATAGAATTTATTTATTAAAAGAGTCTATTAAATATATAGATGAAAGAAATGGAAATATATTACTAGATAACGCACTTCATTCAATGAAAAAAGAGTTTTTAAAATTGGATAAAAAAGATGATACTTTAGATAATTTATCTGCTAAGTATCTTGTAAAATCACTTGCTGATGTAAAAGATAAACTTACAGTTACATTCAAAGGTCATAAAGGTCTTTTAACATATTGCTTAGGTGGAATTTCTATTCCTGCTAATGCTTTTTTGAAAGCAAATCCTGATTTTGATTTCTTTATAGATATTGGACGAAAAGGAAATGCTAGCTTTAGAGCTGATGGGAAAGTTGATGTTTCTCAAATGGCTGCAAAAATAGCAAAAGGCGGAGGACATATTAATGCTTCTGGTGGAAAATTTGATGATTTCAAAGAAACTATTAACTATAACGATGTAAAAACTTACGTACAAGGAAAATTAGATAAAATCTAATTTTTCTCTACTTTAAACCCCTTAAACTCTCAAAAAACTTTCTTATTTTATTTTGTATATAAAAGATAAATACTGTGATATAATTATCATAAAATTAAAGATGAAAGATGAAAAACAAAAAAATAATTGGTAGAAGAGAAATTATTTCTATTTTGGATTTAGATTTATATGATTTAGATGCAAAAGTAGACACAGGAGCAGATTCTAATGCTTTACATTGTGATAACATTGTAATTGAAAATGATATGGTTCATTTTTCTTTATTAGATGAGGTTCATGACTCTTATCATGGAAAAAGAATTTCTCTTCCTTTATATAAAGTAAAGAGAGTGAAAAGTTCAAATGGTGAGATAGAACTTAGACCTTCAATAAAAGTTCAAGTTGAATTTATGCAAGAAAGATATACAAGTATTATATCTTTAACCAATAGGTCTGATATGAAGTTTCCTATGTTGATAGGAAGACGATTTTTAGCAAATAGATTTTTGGTTGATGTATCTAAAGAATACATGAGTAAAGAAATAAAAGAGGAAATAAAATGATTGTATATATATTATCAAGAAATGAGAACTTATACTCAACAGCAAGATTAATAGAAGCAGCAAAAGCAAAAAATTGGGATGTAAAAGTTATTGATTATCTAAAATGTACAATTGAAATTATGAAAGGTGAATTAGTTATTAATTACCTTGGAAAAGTATTACCAACTCCTGATGCAATTATTCCTAGAATTGGTGCTAGTAGAACATTTTATGGAACTGCAATGGTTCGACATTTTGAAATGATGGATGTATTTAGTACAGCTGGAAATCTTGCAATTGCTAGAAGTAGAGATAAACTAAGAAGTTTACAAGTTTTATCAAAAAATGATGTAGATATGCCAAAAACTGTTTTTGCATCAAATAAATCAAGTGCAAAAGATGTTATTGCCTTAAGTGGTGGCGCACCTTTGGTTTTAAAAATACTAGAAGGTACACAAGGTGTTGGAGTAGTATTAGTTGATAGTGAAAAAGCAGCAAAATCTGTACTTGATGCATTTTATGGAATGGATGTAAATTTACTTGTTCAAGAGTTTATAGAAGAAGCAGGTGGAGCTGATATTAGAGCTTTAGTTGTTGGTGGTGAAGTTGTAGGAGCTATGAAAAGACAAGGTGCTGAGGGTGATTTTAGATCAAATCTTCATCAAGGTGGAAGTGCAACTTCATATAAATTAAATAGAAAAGAAAAATCAACAGCCTTAGCAGCTGCAAAAGCTATGGGACTTGGTGTTTGTGGTGTTGATATGATTCCATCATCAAGAGGACCACTTGTAATGGAAGTAAATTCATCTCCTGGATTAGAAGGAATTGAAAAATCAACACAATTAGATATTGCTGGAAAAATTATGGATTATATTGAAAAAAATGTAACTCCAGCAGACCCTAATAAAAAAAGAAGAATAAAAAGAGACAATATTGGAGCATAAAAATTCAAAAGTAGAGTTTGCAGGTACAGAAATATTAAGAGGAACAAATGTTACTATTAATCTAGAACTACCTAAACTCTATCACTCTCCTATGGATTTACCAATTAGAGTAATAAGAGGGAAAAAAGACGGTCCTACTATTTTTATTAGTGCTGCTATTCATGGTGATGAACTTAATGGTATTGAGATTATTAGAAGATTTAGAAAACTAAGTATTTTAAAAAGACTAAAAGGTACTGTTGTACTTATTCCTATTGTTAATATCTATGGAGTGATGACACTATCACGATATATGCCAGATAGAAGAGATTTAAATAGATCTTTTCCAGGGACAAAAAAAGGTTCATTAGCAAGTAGGGTTGCAAAAGTATTTTTTGATGAAATCGTTTCTAAATGTGATTTTGGATTAGACTTACATACAGCATCAATTCATAAGTCAAACTTACCACAAATTAGAACAAATCTTGATAATAAATTTACTTATAATCTAGCAAAAATATTTGAAGCGCCAGTTGTTTTACACTCTGAATTAAGAGATGGCTCATTAAGAGCAGAAGCTCAAGAAAAAGAGATACCTGTACTTTTATATGAAGCAGGTGAAGCACTAAGATTTGATGAAACATCTATTAGAATTGGTGTAAAAGGTATTGTTAATATCTTACGAGAATTAGATATGTTACCTATTGTAAATAGAAAAAGAAAATACAAAATCCCAATAGTTGCAAGAAGTAGCCAATGGATTAGATCTACAGAAAGTGGAATCATAAGAACAATAAAAGCCTTAGGTGACATTGTAAAAGAAGATGAAATCATAGCTTATGTAGATGAACCATTAGGTGATGAAAGCTTTGAAATAAAAGCTACATTTGATGGTGTAATTATTGGAAAATCTGAAATACCACTAATTCAAGAAGGTGATGCAATTTTCCATATTGCAAAACTAAAAGATTTAGAAAGAGCTGAAGATAAAATGGAATATTTCAATGAAGACGCTATTGAAGTTAGTGAATTTTCTGAATTAAAAAAAGAAGAAATAATAGAATAAAACTAAAAAATAACGAAACTTATGATTATTTCATAAGTTTCTCTTTCCTACCTCCCCTAACTATCATAAAATTAACACAGTAGCAATACTATAGCATTTCGGTTTTGCTCATTTTTTTAAGCAAAATACCAAATAAATATATAAAAGGAGAAAAGGATGGAACAAATTGGAATGTTTCCACTTTTTTATTTCCCTGAAATAGGCTCTGCTTGGATTATGGGAATAACAGGTACTATCCACATTTTGGCATCACATACCTCAGTTGGTGCAGCTTTGCTTTTTGCTTTCTTAGCACATAAGGCTTATAAAGAAGATCGACCTGAACTTTATGAATATATGAAAAAATACGGTATGTTTTTACTTATTTTTTCTTATGTTATTGGTTCAATTACAGGTCCTGGAATCTGGTTTACAGCAACAGCTGCAAGCCCTAGAGGTATTAGTGCTTTAATTCACAACTTTGTGTGGGTTTGGGCAACGGAATGGGTGTTTTTTGTATTTGAAGTAGTAGGTGTATTTGCACTTGTTTACTTTATAAATAAAATAGATAGAAAAACTCATCTTAAACTTACCTATGCATTTGCATTAGCTTCCCTTGGTACACTATTTATGATTATTGGAATCATAAGTTTTATGATGTGGCCTGGAAACGATGCTTTTTATCAAACAGGTTCAGTTAGTGATGCTTTCTTTGGTCTTACTACCTTCCCTCACTTATTCTTAAGAGTTGGATTTATGATTATGATGTCTGGTGTTATTGGACTTATAATTGCTTCTGCTTTAAGTGATAAAGAGTTAAAAAATGAACTTATAAGAAAAATGGGAATCGTAAGTTTTATAGGTGGATTTATTACCTTAGTCTGTTTTATGTGGTACATGACAACAATTCCTGAAAATGCGAAAATATTATTAAGTATTTATATGCCTCAAATTATAAATATGAAAATAATTTTAGTAGTAGTATTCTCTATATATTTTGCAATTGCAATTTTAAAACCAAATTGGATTAATAGACCTTTTGCAGTTGTAATGTTATTTGTAATTGCTATTTTTGGATTATGGCCTGGAGAAAAATTAAGAGAAAGTATTAGAAAACCTTTCGTTGTTGGTCAATATGTTTATAGTAATCAAATTATGGGTAGAGATGTTCCAGGAAAAAATATCAAAAATGAAGTTGATATTGTTGCTAAACATGGTTTATTAAATGTAAATGTTTGGGTTCCTGATAGATTAAAAACAATTACACCTGAAAATAAATTAGAAGTTGGACAACTTCTTACTAAACTTTCTTGTTCAAATTGTCACTCTTTAGAAGCAACTGGTAAATATAGACCATTATTAGAAAAATTTGTTGGACAAGATAAAGAAATGATTAAATCATTTATGAAGTATTCACTAGCAACTGGCGCAATTCCTTATATGCCAAAAATTGATCTACCTGATGAAGAGTTTGATGCAATGGCAGCATGGATTGAATCACAACTACCAAAACTAGAACAACTACAAAAGGAAAAATAATGGATGCAGAAACTTTAAACCTTCTTAGAGATCCAGCGGGACTTCCATTTTATCCTGTTGTTTTTCAAGGATTATATATATTAACATGGGCTTTACATGCTTTATTTGTATTTTTAGCATTGGGAAGTATGGGTTTATCACTTTATGGTGGTACTAAACAAAAAACAGATGAAAACTGGAGAATTTTAACTTCACATTTATTACAAACAGGAAAGATTAGTGTTTCTTTACTTATTGTTTTAGGTGTTGCTCCATTGTTATTTACACAAGTAATTTACGATCCAAACTGGTATACAGTAAATGCAATATCAGGAATTTGGGTTGTTACTTTTATTTATGCATTACTTGTAGGTTATAGTATGTATTATTGGTATTATTATGCAAATAAAAAACAAAGTTCATCAAGTAGTATTATTGGTATTATTTCATTTTTGTTTTTAATCTTTTGTGGATTGATTATGCATGTATTTTCAGTACAAGTAATACAACCTGATAAATGGATTGAATGGTATGCACCAAATGGTGTAGTTGATACATCTGGAACAACATTTCATCCTGAAACAATAAGATATTTATTTCTTATGTCACTTAGTATTCCTATTCTTGGTTTATTTTTACAAAATTATGGGGATTTCTTAAAAAGTAGTGAAAAATTTGATGAAAAGTTTATCTCATTTTCAAGAAATATTGGTACTAAAATAGCAAGTGTTGGTCTTGTAATATCTTTAGTATTATTTGCTTTTTGGGCAAATGATATAGATAAATTATTTGATATCTATTCAATTATTATTTATCTTTCTTTTATAGTATTAATAGCACTTTCAAGAACTCTTAAAAATAGTTATTTAACAACAGGAATATCTGTTATTTTAATACTTTTAATTTCAGGATTTAGAGAATACATCAGATACAATATTATGTTTGATTTTGGATATGATATTTATAATTATCCTGTAAATATAGAATGGTCATCTGTTACTATGTTTGTATTAACTTTTGTATCATTAGGTGGAGTTGGAGTATCTTTTATTGCTACTATGGCTTGGAAAGTTGGTAAAACAAAAGGTGTATTTGACGCATCAAAAGATAAAGCAGTTACACTTATGGCAAATATGCTTTTATGGATTTTATCTATATGGACTGTAGTATATTTTGCTTGGGGATTTTTTATATTATTTAAAAATAGCCTATAAAAAAAAGGAAGTTAAATACTTCCTTTTTTTATTTCAAATATTTATTTTATAACCATTTGTTCTATTTGAAACTATTATATCATTTCCAAGAGCTTGTCTTATTTTATGGATATGAAATCTTAGTGAACCATTTTTAGAACTAGTATTTGCAGGATAGACAGCATTTTCTAAATTTTCTGAAGATACAAAAACACCTCTGAATTTTAATAAATAATCCAAGATTTGTGAAGCTCTTTCTCCTAATATAATCTCTTTATTATCCAAAAAAATTCGTTTATTGAAAATCTCATATTCTATATTTTCTCTTAAAAGAATAGAATCAGAATAGATCTTGAACTGTCTTCTAATCAATGCTTTTACACGTAATAAAATTTCTTTATCATCTATACTTTGAAAAATACATTCATCACAACCATATATAAAAGAAGCTTTTGTAATATCTGGAATAGAAGCAATTACCATTTTCATTGTTATATCCTGATATTCATTTAATAGTTGAATTAATTGAAACTTCGGAAGTGATTTTTCATTTATATTTATTAGGTATAAATCATATAGATTATTATAAATACATTCTAAAAACTCATTATTACTATTACATATATCAACATAGAAATCATTATTTTTTAGAACTTTTATAATTTGAGAAATTGAATTATCACTACTTTTTAGAACTAAAACTTTTAATGCTTTCAATAATTTTCTCCAATTTTTACAATAAAACTTATTATAAAATAAAACTATTAATTATGTGTTAGTTAAATTAAGATACAATTTTAAAACCAAAAAAAGAGAGATTATGATAGTTCCAGCAAAAAAACAAGAAAATTTTATTATTGCTAATCTTATTATAAATGCAATTGGAAGTATTGCAAATGATATAACAGGTGAAGATAAAAAAGATGAGGTTCTAAAAGCACTAAATGAATATATTAATATGGATGTAAATAGATTTAGCCATAAAAATATCTATATTTATGAGTATGAAAATGAAATAGCAGGATTAATACTAGGATATGCGTCAAGTAGAGTAGATGAACTTGATAAACCTATTATAGATAATCTAGCTTCAAAAAATATATTTGTAGATTCTTTTGAAAAAAAGAGTTTTGATGATGAATTTTATATCAATACTGTAAGTGTTTTAGAAAAATACCAAGGTCGTGGATTTGCAAAAGAGTTATTTGCTTTTATAGAAAAAAAAGCTAAAGACTTAGGCTTTAAAAAAGTATCACTAATAGTTGCTTTAAAAAATGAAAAAGCACTAAAACTATATGAAAAAATAGGTTTCAAAAAGAATATTATCATTGAAGTATCAAAGCATAAATATCACCATATGATAAAAATGCTTTAAAAATTAGAATTATTTACGGTACTTTCTTTGATGCTTTTAGTTTTACCTGAGGGTTATTTGTATACTCTTTTAATAAAGATATAGAAATCTCTCCTCTTATTTTTGCTACAATCTTATAATTTACTTGATATGAAATAATCGCAATTATTCCTGTTTTTGTAGTATTTAAAGAGTAAGAAAGAGTATAGAGCAATTCAAACTTTTCAAATACAGCTTTTGTAATATCTTCAATAATCTCAAAATCATTATCTATATCAAAGTCAAACTCTATTAAGTCATTGATTATTCCATTCTTTTTTAAAGAATAGTTATAAAAAACCTTTGTAAATATATAGCTATTTGGAATATATATAGTCCTACCGACATTTTTAATCTCTTTTATATTTGTATAATCACACACTTCATTTAGTTTGATTTTAATCAAAGAAATATTTGTAATATCACCTATAGTATGTCTTGTTTCAAACTGAACCATAACTCTATCACCAACTCTAATCACATTTGAAAAGAATATATAAACTGCACCTGCAATATTTAATAAAATCTCTCTAATAGCAATAGTAAGTGCCGCTGCAATAATTCCTAAAAAAGTGATAATATAAAGAAAGTCATTTATATATCTTATTATTATAAAAATCAAAATTGACAATACAAATAAAAGCGCTATGATTTTTCTATAATTTTTTTCAAGCTCTTCATTTTTCTTATTTTTAAATAAATAAAAGAAAATAAATAATAAAAATTTATAAAGAATATAAGAAAATAAAATAATACTAAAAGTAATCAAATGCTTGATAAAAACTTCATTTTTATATTCTATATATTTCTTTTTTAAGTCATCTTTTGTTTCTAAAAGACTTTGATACATTTTTTCTATATTTTCACTATATTCATGAAAATACTCAAGCTGTTCTTGTAAAAGTAGTGTTTTTTTACTTTTGGGATTGAGTTTTACTTGTTGATCATAAGAGTCTTGAATATATAACATCGCAGAATAAAATTCTTTTTTCAAAGAATCGTACTTTTTAATCTTTTTTCTTAATTCTTCTAATGAAATATTAAATAAATAATCATAAATAGTAATATTAATAATTTCATATTTATGTGCTTTTAATAAATCATCAAAGCTATTCTTTTTTTCATAAAGAGTTAGTTTTGATTTATAAATATTTAATTTATTACTTAGTTCTTGTATTTTTTCTTGCTTATTTTTTTTCTTAACTATTTTAAGATCATCTTCTATTTTACTAATATTATTTAAAACAGTATTATAATTTTTGTAATTAGAATATGTTTTTAACCAAACATTACTAGTAGCAAAACTAATAGTATTTATAAAAAGTAGTAAAACTAAAATATATTTATTCATTTAAATCATTCATCATAACCATCTTTTCTTTTTGAATATATATATCTGTAATGCAACTATAACTATAAGAAATAATATAAATATATAAAAAGAAAAGCTATTCTCAGCTCCTGGTATTCCTCCTACATTTATTCCTAATAAACCTGTTAAAAACCCAAGTGGTAAAAAAATCGCAGAAATTATGGAAAGTACATACATTCTTTGATTTAATTGCTCACTTAAGTTATTTGATATTTCTTCTTGAATAAGAGATACCTTGTCTTTTATTGAATCAAGATCTTCAATATATTTAATCAATTTATGATTAATCTCTCTTAATTGTATTCTGTCGTGTTCAGTAATCCATGAAATCTTTTGATCATATAGTTTAAAAATCGCTTCTTTTTGAGGACTTAAATATCTTTTCAATGAAATTGATTCTCTTTTAATCTCTGAAATACTTGTTCGAAGCTTGGCAGAACTTGATTGGATACTAAGCTCTTCTAAATCTGAATAACGATCATCCATATCTAAAATATAATCTTCCATTCTATCTGTTAATCTATTTGTAAGTTCTATTAAAAATTCTGATGAATTTTTTGGACCTATACCTTGCTCAAAAAAAAGTAACATATCATTTACAGATAAAAGATCTCTTTTTTTTGTACTGATTATGATATTTTCATTTATATACAATCTAATAGAAATCATATCTTCAGGGTCGCTATTTGGATTTAGGTTTATACCTCTTAGGGCTAAAATAAGCGAATCTTTTAAAATCGTTGTTCTAGGTCTTGTAGTTTGTGATAAAAGAGCATCAACGGCAATTGGGTCAATATTGCTTTTATTTGTAATCCAATCAATACTTTGTTCTTGTGTATAATCAAAATGAACCCATAAAATACCCATACTAGGAGTATATTCATCTAGCTGTTCAAAGCTTATTTTTTTTGCACCACCATTACCATCAAAGATAATACCATGTGAAAAAGCATTTCCATTCATTATTTTTTTCCATTTTAATCATAATTTTTAAATAGATTTTATTCTTTATCTACTTAAAAAAACTTATTTTTTTAAAGATTCTTTTTAACAACAAATATAATATAATCAAATACATAATATAAGGAATATAAAAAATGAAATATTTAGTTTTATTTATCATAACAGTTAGTACATTGTTTTGTGCACAAATCGATACAAAGCTATATGATACAGCTCTTAATAGCACATATTTTAAAGAAATACTATTACAAATCAATGAAAGTGAAAAACAAAAAACAAAAAGTATAGAAATCACAAATGAACAAAAAGCGCATTTAAAAAGATTGGAAGAAGCATCAGAAAAAAAAATACAAATAGATGAGTTTAATCTAAGTTTATTAGAAAAACAAAAAGATTTGAAAAACTCTATTTTAAAAGCACTTTTTTATATCTCAGAAATTGAAGTAAAACAGATAAAACAAAACAAGCTTTTAAATGATATTCAAAACAAACTATTAGTTTTGAAAAAAAGAATAGAAAATATAATAGAACAAGATAAAGACTTTTTACTATCATACCAATTACAATATGCATATTATAAAATCCAAAAAACAAATATCGAAACTAGAGTAGAGTTATTTGCATCTAATAAAAATATAGTATTAAATAAGGTAATAGAAAAATTAGAAATATTAGAAAAACAAGAAACACTAGAAAATAATAAAAGCACAAAAAATCAAAATGATATAGAAAAAATCGATGAAAATATAAAAAAACTAATCCAACAAAAAGTTGGCTATGAAATAGAACTAGAAAAAGAAATCATAAGTGAAAATGATAAAAATACAGAAGTACTAAAAAAAGAGATATCAAAAACACAAAAGCTATTAGAAAATGCTTATTTAGAAAAAGTGATTTTCTTAAATGAAGAGTTATTAGATACCTTGATAAGCAAAGATAGCCAAGAGTTTTTAAAACTATATGATGAAATAGATTCTTTATTGGTTAATCTTGATAGTGAATTAGCAGAAGTTTATTTTGAGCAAAATAATATAATCAAAAATATATCA
This sequence comes from Poseidonibacter antarcticus, assembly GCF_003667345.1. Classification (NCBI taxonomy): domain Bacteria; kingdom Pseudomonadati; phylum Campylobacterota; class Epsilonproteobacteria; order Campylobacterales; family Arcobacteraceae; genus Poseidonibacter; species Poseidonibacter antarcticus. Next base: position 96,303 of record NZ_RCWF01000004.1, on the reverse strand, counting down.
AAAAAAGTATTTGGTAATACAAAAGTATTTATTAACAAATCCCTATTTGATAGTAAAAATTATATCAAAGACCTAAAAGAGTATTTTACCTCTACACTTTTTGTGTTTAACGAACAAGCAATAAGCTTTCTAAGTATCACAAAAGCACTGTTTTTGATAATAATAGGCTTTTTATTTGGGATATTTTATAAAAGATGGATATATAAAATCTCAACAAGATGGCCGAATATGAGCCAAATGTCATTGAAATTAACTGCAAACGTAGGATACTATCTAATAATTCTAATCACAATAATGGTTTCAATGAGTAGCCTAGGTATTGATATGTCATCTATTTCTTTAATAGCAGGAGCTTTATCTATTGGTATTGGATTTGGACTTCAAACTGTTGTATCAAATTTGATAGCAGGAATTATTCTAATGTTTGAGAGAACAATTAGAATAGGGGACATAATCGAAATAAGTGATTTACTAAAAGGAACAGTAACAGATATAAGAATAAGATCAACAACTATAAAAACATTTGATAATATAGATATAGTAATCCCAAATTCATCATTTATCCAAAACAATGTAATAAACTGGACACTAGATGACTCAACAAGAAGACTTCATATAGCTTTTGGAGTAGCTTATGGAACTAAGATTGAACGAGTAAAAGAGATTATTCTTTTAGAACTTGAAAACAGTGATTTAGTTTATCTAAGAAATGTAAAAGATAAATCACCAGATATAAGACTTGAAAATATGAATACAAGTAGTGTGGATTTTGAGCTACTAGTTTGGGTAAAAGCAAATGATAAGTTTAAAGCAAATTCATTAAAATCAGACTTTTTAACATTGATTTATAATTCACTGTATAAATACGAAATAGAAATACCCTTTCCTCAACTTGATTTACATATGAAGAAATAATCTTTTCATTAACTTTGAAGATTTATTAGGATAAAATGCGCTTCAAAAATCTGAAAATAGGTATTAAAACCAGAAAAATTAGTTTGGATAATAAATTAAAAGGAAATAAATGAAAATAGCAATAGCAGGAACTGGATATGTAGGACTTTCAAATGGTGTCCTACTTTCTCAAAATAATGAAGTTGTGGCATTAGATATTATTCCTTCTAAAGTAGAAATGTTAAATAAAAAAATATCTCCAATCGAAGATAAAGAGATTAGTGAGTATTTACTAAGAGATGATCTAAATTTTAGAGCAACTTTGGATAAAAAAGAAGCATATACAAATGCAGACTTTATAATTATCTCAACTCCTACTGATTATGATCCTAAAACAAACTATTTTAATACCAAATCAATAGAATATGTAATAGCAGACGTACTAGAAATAAATCCAAATACTACAATGGTAATAAAATCAACAGTACCTGTAGGATATACAAAAGAGATTAATAAAAAATTTAATACAGAAAATATAATATTTTCACCAGAATTTTTAAGAGAAGGAAAGGCATTGTTTGATAACTTGTATCCTTCTAGAATAATAGTAGGAGAACAAAGTGAACGTGCTAAAACTTTTGCAAACTTACTTAAAAATGGTGCAAAAAAGACAGATATAGATGTACTATTTACTAACTCAACTGAAGCAGAAGCTATAAAGCTATTTTCAAATACATACCTAGCTATGAGAGTTGCGTATTTTAATGAATTAGATTCTTATGCAGAAGCTCATGAGCTAAACTCAAAACAAATTATTGATGGAGTTGGATTAGATCCAAGAATTGGAAATCACTATAACAATCCTAGTTTTGGATATGGTGGTTACTGTTTACCAAAAGATACAAAACAACTACTAGCAAACTATAAAAATGTACCATCAAATATGATAGAAGCTATTGTAAATGCAAATAGAACTAGAAAAGATTTTATAGCAGATAGTATAATGAAAAGAAACCCCAAAATAGTAGGTATATATAGACTAGTGATGAAAGAAGGAAGTGATAACTTTAGAAGTTCTGCTATTCAAGGTATTATGAAAAGAATAAAAGCAAAAGGTATTGCTGTGATTATCTATGAACCAGCACTAAAAGAAAATGACTTTTTTAATTCAAAAGTGATTAAAAATCTAGATGATTTTAAAAATATTTGTGATGTAGTAGTTGCAAATAGACTTTCAAATGATATAAAAGATATTGAAGATAGAGTATATACAAGAGATATCTTCAATAGTGATAGTTAGGAAATAGTTAATGAAAATATTAGTAACAGGAACAGCTGGATTTATAGGTTTTCACTTGGCACGCAAACTTCTTGAACGTGGTGATGAGGTAATAGGAATAGATAATATAAATGACTATTATGATGTAAATCTAAAATATGGAAGACTTAAAGAGTTAGGTATATCAAAAGATGAAATAAAAGACAATACTAAAATAGTTTCTAAAACATATAAAAAGCATAGCTTCTATAAAATAGACCTAGCAGACAAAGAAGCTATGGAAAAACTTTTTGAAATAGAAAAATTTGATGCAGTTTGTAATCTAGCAGCACAAGCAGGAGTTAGATATTCACTAGAAAATCCACATGCTTATATACAAAGTAATATAGTAGGATTTTTAAATATCTTAGAAGGATGTAGAAATACAAATATAAAAAACCTAGCATTTGCATCAAGTAGCTCAGTATATGGACTAAACGAATCTCAACCTTTTAAAACTACTGATAAAACAGAACACCAAGTAAGCCTCTATGCAGCAACAAAAAAATCAAATGAAATGATGGCACATACTTATGCTCATCTTTATGGTATACATGTGACAGGATTGAGATTTTTCACTGTTTATGGACCATGGGGCAGACCTGATATGGCTCCTATGCTTTTTACAGATGCAATACTTCATGATAGAGCTATAAAAGTATTTAACAATGGAAAAATGAGTAGAGATTTTACCTATATAGATGATATAGTAGATGGAGTAATAAAAGTAATAGATAAACCATCTCAAACAAACAAACAATGGAACGCAAAAGATCCAGAGATATCTAGTTCTAGTGCACCATATAAAATCTACAACATAGGAAACAATGCACCACTTCCTCTTATGACTTTCATAGAAACAATAGAAAATGCACTTGGTAAAAAAGCAGAAAAAAACTATATGCCTATGCAAGATGGTGATGTAGTGAGTACTTATGCAGATGTAAGTGGACTAATAGAAGACTTCGGATATAAACCTGATACAGATTTAAAAGATGGGATTGAGCAGTTTGTGACTTGGTATAAAGATTTTTATAAATAAATGATAAAAAAAATAAAATCTAAATTCAAATCAGAAGAGAACAAAAGGTTATTGTCAAATTTTTTTTCACTTCTTAGCTTACAAGGACTTAATTATATCTTACCGCTTTTAACTATGCCGTACCTCTTTAAAGTACTAGGTGCAGAAAAATATGGTTTAGTCGCATTTGCGGTTGCAACTATATTCTTCTTAGATAAATTTGTTGAGTATGGTTATAATCTTTCAGCTACAAGAGAAGTTGCACTTAATCATAAAAATAAAGAAAAACTAAGTGAAATATACAGCACTGTTATTAGTGTAAAACTTATTTTGACATTGGTTTCTTTTATGATACTTTCACTCCTTATTTTAACTATTGAAAAATTTACTAATGAATGGCTATTATTTTATTTGACTTTTTTAATAGTCATCGGTAATGCAATTTTTCCAATTTGGTTTTTTCAAGGAATTGAAGAGATGAAGTATATTAGTTACTTTAATATCTCTGCAAAACTTTTTTTTACCGCAGGAATTTTTGTTTTTGTAAAGTCTAGTGAAGATTATATTTATCAACCACTGCTCAATGGGTTAGGTTTTATACTCGTGGGTCTTTACTCTTTATACTTCATCAGAAAAAAGTATGACATAAGATTTACAGTTCAACCTATCATAAATATAAAAAACTCACTTACAAGTAGTTGGAATCTTTTTGTAAGTGATTTTATACCAAACCTTTACAATAATTTCTCAACATTTTTACTAGGTTTTGTAACAACGATGGATAATGTAGGTTATTTTGCATTAGCAAATCAAATAGTAAGTGTATTTAATAATGTAATAACAATAATACGAAATGTAACTTTCCCATACCTAAATAAAGATTATTCAAAATTTGAAAAAATAGCACAACTAACTATCTTTGCAGGTTTAAGTATGAGTTTAATAATTTTTTTAACATCCTATTGGGTAGTTCCTTTTGTGTTTGGAGAAAAAGCTTATGAAAGTTTAGTTTATATTTATATTTTGGCATTGAGTCCATTTTTTATATCTATAAGCTACACTTTTGGATCAAATAAAATGGTTGTATTAAAATATGATAAAGAGTATAGAAAGACAATTGTAAAAGTATCAATACTAGGATTTTTAACTTCTATTTTATTGATACCATTGTATGGAGCATATGGAGCAGCACTTACTATCGTTATAACACGATTTTTTTTAGGAACGATGATATATAAACAAAGCAGGAAACTAAAATGATAAATATATACAAAAAGAATACAAAAGAATTAATACTTGCCTCTGACCTAGCAGGAGAATTTCCTCTTTATCTTTATATAAGTGATGATAAAAAGACTTTGCTTTATGGTGACTCAATTGTAGAACTTTTAGATGATGAACGAGTGATAAAACCATTGAAAATCTCAGATAAAGGAATCTCTTTTTTACTTCAAAGTGGGGTGGTACCTCCTCCTTATACTGCTTATGAAAATATATTTATCGTAGGAATCGGCGATACTGCTCTAATCAAAATAGTAGATAAGAAGATAGAGATAGAGTTTTCTCATGAGTTTCCTTTTATGAATGAAAATCGTCTCAAAAAAGAAGAAATGACTCCTGATGTAGATACTATACTCAAACTCATAGCAGATGCTACAATAGAGCGAATAGACCCTTCAAAACCAACTTTTCTATTCCATAGTGCAGGAAAAGATAGCAATACTATTGCTTTGGCGTTAGCAGAAGCAGGTTATCAGGATAAAGTCACACTCATCACTCACAAGTCAAAAGGTAAAGCAGACGAAAGTGAGATATCAAAATCTATAGCAAAACAGTTGGGCTTCAAACATAAGATACTTTATGAAGTAGATGCGCTAGAAGATAAACACAAAATTGCTATAGATGAGTACTTTACAAATACTCCATTTCCTTGTGTAGATAATGTGACTTTGGCTTATCCACTTTATGCTACACAAATACCTGAGCTAAGAGGTGCAAATATCATAGATGGTATGGGAAATGATTCTCATATGGCGAGGGATGTAAGTAGAAGAGAGAAGTTTTTTATTCCAGTTTCAAAAATTACAAGTAAATTGTCTTTTTTGAAAAATTATATTTCTTCTGAATCTGTTTTATTGCCACTATTAAAGACACCTGCTGAATGGTGTGGTCCAAGTGGATTAAGTTACTATGACAGTAAAGAGATTTTTTCAAAAAGTATAAATTGTTTTTATTATTGGGATAATGTATCAAAACAAAGAAAAAATTGGAATATTTATGATTTTAAAAATGATATGGCAAATCCAAAATCAACAGAAATGTTTACAAGAAAAGTTAGAAATTTTGCAAATTCTATAAATACAAATTTGGTTTTACCTTTTACTAATGAAAAAGTAGCAAGCTATTTCGCAAAGATGCCAGAAGAGTATCTTTTCGATAGAAAACTATTAAAAAATAAACTTATACTAAGAGATATTTTAAAAGATAAGATAGGTTTAGATAGTGATGCTATAGGTAAGATGGTTTTTTCGTATGATTCTAGAAGTATTGTACTTCAAAATTGGCAAAGCATAACACAAGAGATATTTTCATGTACTCTTTGGGATAATGAAGGGATAAAAAAAGTGGTCAATAGAATGAAAAAATCTATGAACGATAAACATAGAAAAGGAAGAGTGTCTGCTTCACATATTTATCGATTATATTTAATAGCTGGTTGGCATAATAAAAATAGGTTTACAAACTAAATATGTCATTAATATTAATAAAGACAAATACTGTAATACCATTACTTTTAGTAACATGTATTATATTATTTCCAACATATTATTTTGGAAATACAGCTAAAGAAGGTCAGAAGATACTCTTTGTAATGTTTCCTTTACTGTTAGTTAGTATATTATTAGTTTTGATGTATTTAAAAAAAGCTAAGATTCTTTATGATAATTTATTTTTAATTTTTTGTTTTGTTGGAACTTTACAATTTTTTACAATTATTTCTAAATTTTCTTTTATGGAAATAAGTTTTATTATCAATCATTTTCGAATCATTGCTTATGGATTTGTATATCTAGTAGTATATAACATTGCAATTAACTTAAATATGACCTTAGATAGATTAAGGTTAGTATATTACTTTATAGGATTGATATTACTTTTTTATATATTGTTACAAATTTTAATACCAGAATCTACAATAGTCACTATAATATCCAATAGGAAGCTTATAGATTATACTGGATTTAGAATTGGTGGCCCATTTGTATGGAGTTACATTATGGCATTTGTTATACTACCAATTATATTTTTCTTCTTATTTGAAATTCAAAATAAAAAAATTTCATTTTTAAATATTTTTTTAATCTTTTTTCTTTTAGTGTTAACATTATTATCACAATCCAAAGCTGCGTATCTTGCTCTATTTATATACATGTATATATATATTATTATTTTATTAAAATATAAATATTTTAAGCAGGTTATAAGAGTCACTATTGTTGGATTTATTCTTTTTTCAATAGCAACACTCTATGTGTTGGAAAATCAGGATATGTTTTCTCATTTAGTTAATGCTTTATCTGCTTATTCAGATGGTAATTCAGATGTTTCTACTAAAACCAGATTAAAACAGTTATCTTCAATTTGGATTACTTTAGATAATAATATGTTATTAGGAACACCACTAGATGTTGATTTAATTATCGAAAATGCATATGGACACTACTTGTACTACTATGGTATATTTGGACTTTTAAATTTATTGTTGCTAATTTTTTTCATTATAATTAAACTTTATTTAAATTTAAAATTTATCTTTAAAAATACAATAGATATTAGACATAGGTCTATCGGAATTTCAATGTTTTTAAGTGGGTTCTCATTATTGATTTTTTCTCTTGCAGGATCACCGTTAGATGCTAATAAATCTTCTTATTTATTTTTATTAATACTAGGGATGTACTCAGCTGCAATTTATAATTTTAGGAATGATAATAACAATGGAAAATAAAAAAGGCTTAATGATTATTGATCAAATATCAAATGGTGGAGCAGAAAAAGTATTTTATAAACTGTATAAATATTTTTCAAATTCTTATGGTTTAGAAGTTTTTACTATTTTAAATACTAAATCAGAATGGTTTGTATTGAACAATAAAGCTAGATTTAAAACAGCAACGAACAATAATTTAAATTCAAACTCAACAATTGGGAAAATTTATTTGCAAATAAGTTTTATGATAAAACTATTTATTGATATTAGGAAACATAAGTATAGTTTTGTTTTTTCATTTCTTGAGCGGTCTAATATTTCATCTATTTTAGTTGGAAATTGGTTTAAGACTCCTGTATTTATAAATGTGAGAAATCATTTGTCAAGCCAATACAGAAATAGAAGTAATATAGAGAGAAAATTAATTTTATTTTTTATTAAAAATACATATTCAAAAGCAACAAAAATTATTTGTAATTCTTTTGAGATAAAAAAAGACTTAGTAGAAAACTTTGAGATTGATGAAAATAAAATCATTGTGATTTATAATTCATATAACTTAAAGAATATAAAAAAATTATCAAATAAAGATAATCCTTTTTCTGAAATTATTAATATGTATAAAAACAAAAATGGTAAAATCTTTACAAGTGCTGGCAGGTTTGATAGTCAAAAAGATTTTTTCACTTTAGTGAAAACATTTAAAGAACATATAAAATTTTATAAGAATGATTTATTAATATTAATAGGGGATGGGAATGATAGAGAAGAGATTGAAAAACTTATAAGTAACAATAAAAATATTTTTTTAACTGGCCATATTACAAATCCTTTTACAGTATTTAAGGATGCAGATTATTATTTAATTACTTCAAGATTTGAAGGCTTTCCCAATGCTTTATTTGAAAGTATGGTTTGTGGAATAGTCCCAATAAGTGTAAATTGTTTATCTGGTCCATATGAAATCATCATGCAAAGTAAAAATACACAAATAGTTGAAGATTATAAAATAAGTGATTATGGAATTTTAGTAAATTTAGAAAGTGAAAATACAGTAAATAATAGTCTACTTAAAGCTCTTAATAAATATGCACATAGTGACATAAAATTTAAAAAATTAGATTTTAATAAATACTCAGATGAAGTAGCTTTAGAAAAATGGAGAGAGATTATTGAAAACAATATATAAAAAAATTGATGATAAATTCAATACTAAAAAAGAGTTTACTCAGTTATTGGAAACAGAAAGTTCAGACATAAAGCTTGTGACTTTTTTAAATCCATTTTCATATACTGTCTATTTAGAAAATCCAAATTTGGTAGATGAATTTGATGTTTTTTTTGCAGATGGGGCTTTACTTGTAAAACTTCATAATATTTTTAACTCTAAGAAAATAGATAGAGTGAGTTTTGATTTTTCTTCTATTGCTAAAGATGTTCTAGATTTTGCTAATACAAAGAGTATGAATATTGCTTTTATAGGAGCAAAACAAGATGAATTAAATGGTGCAATTAAAAATATTAAGACAATGTATTCTAATATAAATATTGTATATCATCGAAATGGTTATTTTAATAGTGAAGAAGATTATGAAATCTGTTTTGATGAATTATCAAGTCTTACTGTTGATATGCTTGTAATAGGTATGGGAAGTCCTTACCAAGAAAAATTTGCGGTTAGAGTTAAGAATGCAGGACTTAAAATTCCTCTAATTTTTACGTGTGGTGGTTTTTTTACACAAACATCAATAAAAGCTGATTATTATCATCCTTTAGTTAAAAAGTTTGGACTTCGATGGTTACAAAGAGCAATAATGCATAAGCATGTAAGAAATAGGCTTTTAAAAGACTATCCAAGTTTTTTAATTAAATATATTTATAATCATATTATTTATAAATAATTTAAACATAATACGAGGGAGTTCTTGTAAGAAGTTTACAGGCTGGTATAATTAAAGGTTTTTATATAACATTAATGGTATAGGATATATTGGAACTTTTACTAATATACAAGCAAGAATAGAAAATTTTATCTATATATTTCATATACCTATATTTTTGATATTGTCCGGTTTTTCTTTAATTATTAGAAAGATAATAAATTGAATCAAGTCTTCAGAAGGATTCTGGTTCTATATGTGTCATTTTTTAGTGTATATTCAGTATCTCTATATATTACTGTAAAACTTGTTGTTCCTATTACCAACATCCACATTAATAATTTTTTTAATTTATAATAAAATTATTTTGCATCCAAGTGGATCAGATTAGTTTATTACCTTTTTTATTTTTAAGAGAAATTAATAATATTAATATATTTCTTTAGATATAATCGCAGCAATTATATCGAAAATGGAGATCAAATGGTTGTATTAAAAAACGTAGTATTTTTAAGTATTCTTATTTTACTTACAGGATGTGGTAGTAAAAACTACAAACTCTTCCAACAACAAGAAGAAAGTTCAAGTGCCCAAACAACAGTAAGCAAAGCTCAATACCAAAAAGACGTCAACTTTGAAAGTGTAATATCGAAAAACGACAGGGTAAATATCACTGTATATGTACAGTCAGGTAAAGACTCGCAACAAATGACACCTATCTTATCAGGAGACATGATAAACTCAAGTGCAAAAGTAGAGACAAAAGGTTTACTAGTATCAAAAAAAGGTAGTGTTATTTTACCATTGGTTGGAGAAGTTAAGATCTCAGGTCTTACACAGCATGAAGCTACTGCGTTATTATTAAAAAAGTACAAAAAATATATTAGAAATCCATACGTTCTAATAGAAATACAAAACCAACGAATCATAGTTCTAGGTGAAGTTAAAAAGCCAGGTATAGTACCAATAGTAAATGGAAATATGAACATCATAGAAGTCCTAGCACGTTCAGGTGACTTTACAGATGTAGCATCAAGAGATGATATCTTAGTAGTGCGAGGTGACTTACGAAACCCTAAAATTATGCAAATAAATTTGACAAGCTTAGATGCTATAAAACAAACAAGCTTAGTATTAAAACCAAATGACATAGTATATGTACAACCAAGCTCACTAAAAGGTATAAACGTAGCTATAAAAGAAGGTCTACCTATCTTACAAGTTATTACAAACTTACTATTATCATATAGCATAGTAACGGATGATTAAGATTGAGTACTCTAAATAACATAAAAGAAGACGAGATAGATTTAAAAGAACTTTTTAAAACTATTTTAAAGTACAAGATACAAATCATCATCATCACCTATATTTTCACTATGGGTGCTGGTATATTTGCATACTTAAAACCAAATATATATACTACATCTATAGTCCTAGAACTTGAAGACAAAAAAAACAATAAAACAGCATCAGCAGGTGCTGATTTTATGATGGAAGCCCTATCAGGTTCTTCAGGTGCAGGAATAGCAAATGAAATCGAGGTTATGAAATCAAGATTGATTTTACAAAAATCTTTTGACAAACTTGATTTAAACACAAACTATTGGGCAAATAACAAGTTCAAAAAAATCGAGTATTATAAAAACTCACCATTTGTAGTGGAGTTTTCTTTTCTAGATGATTTTTTAAATGGGCGTAATTTTACACTAACACCAATAGATGAAAACACTTTTAATCTACAATTAAAAAAGCCTTCTGTTTATTCTTTGGATAATGTTCTTAAAATGTTGGATATAAAAAATTACGAACTAGGAGATACCTTCTCTTATAATCAAAATCATAAATTTAACGAACTTATACAAACAGAGTATTTTTCTCTGACGATAAAAAAAGTTTTTGATTTAAAATACAACACATACAACTTTAACCATATGACAAATATGGATGTATTTAATAAATACAAAAAAAATCTTAGCGTATCTCAAATCTCAAAAAGTGCAAGTATCTTAAATGTATCACTAGAAGATACAGAACCAAACAGAATAAAAGATATACTAACTTCAATATATAACACATATACAAATGAAGATATACAAAGAAAAACAGAAGAAGCAAAGCTAACTCTAGATTTTATTGATGTTCAATTAGAATCAATAAACAAAAGACTAAATATCTCAGCTACAAATTTAGAATCTTTCAAAGAAAAAAACAAGCTAGTAGAATTAAGCGGACAAGCTATAAAATCAACAGAAAAGCTTAGTGAATACGAAACACAACTAGAAGAGCTAAAAACAGAACTAAACGTACTACTAAGTCTAAAAAATTATGTTGCTTCAAATACCAATCTACTTGGTATGTCAATCACATCTGCAAGTCTAATCGACCCTAAAATCTCAGCATTAGTTAGCCAACTCCAAGATGAAACAGCAAGAAAGTCTACACTTTTGATAGACTATACACCAGCTCATCCAGAGCTTGTAAAAGTTAGCCAAAAAATAAGAAGTATCAAAAGAAATATAGTAGGGACTATAAACAATAACATCGCACAATTTCAAAATAGAAAACGTTCACTAGAAAATATTATTAAAAAATACGACAAATCTATAAATACTCTACCAAAGCAAGAAAGAGAGCTTTCAAAACTTACAAGACTATTTAGTGTTGATGAAAAAATATATTCATATCTTTTAGAGAAAAAAGCAGAATCAGCAATACTCCAATCATCTACAATCTCAAACACGAGATTGCTTGATGAAGGAATAATAGCAAATGAACCTGTAAAACCCAAAAGAAAACTAATAGTTTTAGTAGGATTTATTTTAGGATTTATTTTTTCTTTATTCTATGCATTTATGAGAGAGTTTTTTAATAACACTGTTTCAAACTCTGATGATGTTGAAAAACTAAGCTCGATTCCAATCTATGGAATAATTCCTCAGTACAAGGGTAAAAAAGCAAAAAAACTTGTAGATGAAGCATATCGTTCTATACGAACAAATCTACAATTTTTACCAAAACATGAAAATAGTAATGTAATAGCAATCACTTCATCTGTATCAGGAGAAGGTAAAACAACTACATCTGCAAATCTTGCAAAGATTATTGCAAAAGCAAATAAATCTGTAGTTATATTAGACTTAGACTTAAGAAAATCTAGTCTTCATTTGAATTTTGATATTCCTAATACTATTGGTATTAGCTCTTACTTATCAGGTCAAAATACACTTGAAGAGATTACAAACTTTGTAGAAAAAGACAATGTTACAGTTCTAACTACAGGTTCGTTACCACCAAATCCATCTGAGTTAATCTTGGGTGATAAGATGAAAGAATTGATAGATACTCTAAAAGCAAAATACGACTATGTGATATTTGATACACCACCTGTTGGATTAGTAACAGATGCTATGATTCTTATAAATTATGCTGATATTTCATTTTTGGTTATAAAAGCATTTTATACTAGAAAAGAGTTTGTAAAAAATCTTGATAGATTATCAAAAGAACACAAAAACAATACCTTTGGGTTAATCCTAAATGGTGTTGAGATTGGTGATAAGTATGGTTATGGATATGGTTCAAACTATGGTTATGGATATGGTAATGCCAAGTATTACCAAGATAGATAAAATTTGATTTTATCTATCTTTTTTAAAGTATTATAAATACTTATTTAATATTCTATTTTTATTCTCAATAGATTTAAACTCTTTCAACGATAAACTTTTTTGTAGTGATTCCAAATAGTTAGGTCTATGTGTATCACTACCTATAAAATCAACCAATCCTCTATCAACCAAATACTTTGCAGCTATTTTTACTTTTTTGCCATAGAAATTATTTAACGAATTTACATTTAGTTGAAATAACAATCCCATATCTTTTAGTTGATGATATTTTTCTAACTTTGAGTTAAAATATGAATATCTCTCAGGATGAGCTAGTATTGGTTTATAACCTGCACTTAAAAGTTTATATACAACTTGTTCTAAGCCAAATACAGGTGTAGTGTATGAAAATTCAAATAATACATAATTATCACCAAATGTTAATAAATCTTTTTTTTCGATTAATTCCATAAAATGCTCATCATAATAGTACTCAGCTGCTGCTTGTATCGGTATATCAATATTATTAGATACAAGTTCATTTTTTAAATAATCTAATCCTCTTAAAATAATATCTTTATTGTTTGGAAATTTATGTGACATAATATGTGGTGTAGTAATAAGTTTTTTAAATCCCATTTCTTTTAATGTCTTAACCATTTGTATGCTTTGTTCCATATTCAATGAACCATCATCAATACCTGGTATAAGATGTGAGTGCAAATCAATACTGTAAAACTCAGGTAAAATAATGTCTTTATTCATAAAACTCTTAAAAAAGTTATTTATCAATTTTATACCTTATTTATTTATTTATTAGTGTAGTCGTTTTTTTTTATGCTATAATTCCGAATGCAATATATTACACTATTTATTATATCATTTATTTTCATAAAATTATTGATTAAATTTTCTCAAAAACTAGGTTTAGTTGATATTCCAAATGAGCGAAGCTCACATACTAATATAACACCGCGAGGTGCTGGTATTTCTTTTGGTTTAGCATTTTTTATTTCTATTATTTTGTTTAAATTTTCTTTATTTATTGAAAACTACCTTCTGTTTTTAGCTATTTTTATAGTTTTCTTTACTGGTGTCTTGGACGATCATAAGGACGTAAGTCCCAAAATAAAATTTTACGCTATGTTTATAGCTTCAATACTACTGTATTTTAATAATATTTATATTCATAACTTAGGTATATACTTTGGATATATTATTCCCTTAGGTTTTTTAGCCTTGCCTTTTTCTATGTTTTTTATAGCAGGGGTTACAAATGGTGCAAATCTATTAGATGGTTTGGATGGTTTAGCAAGTGGCGTTAGTATTGTGATTTTAAGTACATTTTTATATGTAGGATATATAAATCAAAATAATCTTATGTGCGTGATTTCATTGTTTACTATTATTAGTTTATTACCATTTTTACTTTTCAACTGGTTTCCTGCAAAAATATTTATGGGAGATAGTGGGAGTTTACTTTTAGGTTTTATTATAGCTACTCTTTCTGTTATGGCACTAGAATATATTCATCCTATGGCTGTTGTTTATATAATAGCTCTTCCTATTTTTGATACTTTAATAGTAATGATAAGAAGAATAAAAAACAATAAATCTCCTTTTTCACCTGATAAAACACATATGCATCATATTCTTTTAAAGTTTTTTAAGAAAAAGGTCAAAAAAACTGTGCTATTTATTATTTTGATGCAATCTCTTTTTTCACTAGTTGGATTGATGTTGGCATTACCGCATAAACAATTAGGTGAAGGTATCGCATCTACTTTAGCACTATTAAGTTATTTAGGTATACTTGCACTATTTTATATGATATTTACAGGTATGAAAGATAGACAAAAATTAATAACAAGATTAATAAAAAGAAAAAAGAAGAATATAAGATGAAAGTATTAGTAACAGGAGGAGCTGGATATATAGGCTCACATACATGTATAGCATTACACGAAGCTGGTTTTGATTTTGTAGTTTTTGATAATCTTTGCAATTCTTCAAAAGAGAGTTTGAAAAGAGTAGAAAAAATTATAGGTAAATCTATAGATTTTGTACAAGGTGATATACGAGATAAAAAAGCTTTATCTTCTGTATTTGAAAAATATAAGATAGATAGTGTTATTCACTTTGCTGGATTAAAAGCAGTAGGTGAATCTGTAGAAAAACCTCATATGTATTATGATAATAATGTCAATGGTACTTTGGTATTGTGTGAAGTTATGAAAAACTATGATTGTAAAAAGATTGTATTTTCTTCATCTGCTACAGTTTATGGTGATCCTCATACAACACCTATTAGTGAAGATTTTCCTTTAAGTGCTACAAATCCTTATGGAAGAACAAAACTCTTTATAGAAGAGATATTAAGAGATATATACATATCTGATAATTCTAATAAGATTGTACTTTTAAGATATTTCAATCCAGTAGGAGCTCATAGTTCTGGAACAATTGGAGAAGACCCAAATGGTATTCCAAATAACTTAATGCCATTTATTTCTCAAACAGCAGTAGGGAAAAGAGAATATCTTAGTGTTTTTGGTGGAGATTATGATACTCACGATGGAACAGGTGTAAGAGATTATATTCATGTAGTTGATTTAGCACTAGGTCATGTAAAAGCCTTACAAAAGATTGATAGCATTGATGATGTACTAACTGTAAATTTAGGAACAGGAAATGGTTATTCAGTTTTAGATATGGTAAAAGCTTATGAAAAAGCAAGTGGTAAAAAAGTTCCATACAAGATTGTAAGTAGACGTGCTGGAGATATTGCTAAGTGTTTTGCAAATCCTTCTTATGCAAAAGAAGTTTTAGATTGGGAAGCATCAAAAGGTATTGAGCAAATGTGTGCAGATTCTTGGAAATGGCAGTCAAACAATCCAAATGGATATAAATAAACTTGTGATATAATTTAAAACAATTTTACAAAAAGGATTTAAAATGGAATGTGAATTCCCAAGTGTTAATTCAAATAATGAAGAAATAAGAGAAATTTTTAATAATACAAAAACAATAGCAATTGCAGGTTTATCACCAAATGAAGATAAAGCTTCAAATATGGTTGGAAAATACCTAAAACAAGCAGGATTTAAAATAGTTCCAATTTATCCAAAAGAAGATACTATTTTGGGTGAAAAAGTTTATAGAAGTTTATCTGATATACCTTTCAAAATTGATATGGTAGATATTTTTAGAAAACCAGATGCTATTGGAGCTATTGTAGATGAGTGTATTGCAAGAGGTGATATAGATACTGTATGGACTCAACTTGGACTTGTAAACAATGCAGCTGCACAAAAAGCAGAAGAAGCTGGAATGAAAGTAGTTCAAAATAAATGTACGAAAATAGAACACGCAAATTTATTTTAATACCTAATAAATTTTAAGCTTTTTTAAATCCTGATGTGTTGTTAATAACTAGTTTTGCAACACATCCTGATTTTGAATCTTTTCTATTTTTTAATGATATCCTAGCTCTTAAAGAATCTGCCGCATTTTTGGCTAAAAACAATCCTAATCCAACACCACTTTGATTTCCATATCTTTTAAATGGAGCGAATAAATTAATATTTTCATCAATTCCTTCACCTTCATCAGTTACTGTTATTACGATTCTAGATCTTGTTTTCTTTAATTTTATTGCAATTGATTTATTTTCTGGTGTAAATTTAATAGCATTTTGAACAAAATTTTGTAATATTTGGTTTAATAGTGTTACTTGTATTGATGTATTAAAACTATTTACATTTGAAAAAAACGTAATAATAATATTTTTCTGTGCACTTAACATCCTAAAATCATTAGACTTTTTCTTTAGGTATTCTACTAAATCCAAATCAATAGTTTGTTCAAACTGTGCGCCCTCAGCTCGTCCAATATCCAAAATAGAAGAGATCATTTTATTCATATCATCTATTTGTTTAACTGTAAGTTTCAAAGCTTCTTCATAAACTTCTGTTTCTCTTTCTTTACGTAATGTTACTTCATTTTTTAGTTTCATTACAGCAAGGGGAGTTTTTAGTTCATGAGCAGCACCTATAAATAACTCTTTTTTAAACTTAACGTATGTTTCAATTCTATTTGTTAATGAATTAATCGAGTCAGATAGTGAGTGAAATTCAATTGGCAAATCTTTTTTATCAATTTGAGTTAATGAGTTTTCATCCATATTAGATAATTTTTTATTTATTTGAATAATTGGTTTTAGTAAAGATTTTGATACTGCAAGTGAATATAAAAGCATTAAAATAAAACCAGGAATTGCAAGTATAAATAGGTTTTTAAAAATAATTGAATAGAGCAATTCTCTTTCAAAATTAATATTTCTATTGATTTGTAGATATTGTTTTTTATCTAAATTTATAGGATAAATAAGTTTTATATAATAGTTGTTTTCTTTTTCATAAGTATAAAATTTATATTTTTTAATATTTGTATTGTCTATTAATGTAATAGTTGTTTCATTGTTTTGTTTTGCTGTAAGATTTTCTTTTGTAAGTTTATTATCAAGTGATACTAAATAAATCTCTTTTGCATCTTTGAGCATTTTTTTTTGGATATTTTCATATACTGTAGTTCTTGTGTATTCATAAAAAATAAATGATAGTGTAATAATAAAAAGCGAAGTAGCAATTATTAGTTTTGTATAAAACTGTTTGTAAATACTCTTCGCTTCCATATTAAGTTCTAGTTAGCAGCTGCTGCTTTTTTAGCTGATTTTTCATCTTCAGTTAAATTTGGGTAACAAAATCTGTAACCTCTTCTTCTGATTGTTTCAATTGTAGAAATTTGTAATGGTTTATCCATTTTTTGTCTAATTTGATTAATCGCAACTTCAATTACATTTGGAGTTACTAAT
Organism: Poseidonibacter antarcticus; assembly: GCF_003667345.1. Lineage (NCBI taxonomy): Bacteria > Pseudomonadati > Campylobacterota > Epsilonproteobacteria > Campylobacterales > Arcobacteraceae > Poseidonibacter > Poseidonibacter antarcticus. The sequence continues at coordinate 78,715 of NZ_RCWF01000004.1, read as the reverse complement.
TCAGGTTCTTCCCAAATTGCGTCAAGTAATTGTTCTTTTGAAACAATTTGATCTCTATGTCTTGCAAGGTGAGTTAAAACTTCAAAAGGTTTACCTTTTAATTCTATTTCTTTTCCAGCATATTCAATTTTTTCTTCATCAGGATTGATTATTAAGTCATCAATTTCAATTACATTAGTTCCACCAAATCTTAATCTAGCTTCGATTCTTGCTAATAAAATATCAAAATCAAATGGTTTTTTGATGTAATCATCTGCACCTGATTTTAATGCTTCAATTTCTGATTCTTTATCATCTCTTGCTGAGATAATTACAACTGCTGTTCTTGAACTTCTATTTTTAATAATTTTACATAATTCAATTCCATCACCATCAGGTAACATCCAATCTGTTAAAACTAAGTCATAATTTCTAATATCTATAAAATATTCTGCATCTTTATAATTCTCTGCTGCATCTACTTGATAACCAATATCTGTTAGGCCTTCTTGTAGTGTTCTATTTAAAGTTATTTCATCTTCTATTACTAATATTCTCATAAGTTGTGTATCCTTAAATTTAAGTTAAGTTTAATATTTGTCGGAATTGTATCATAAATTTTCAAAAAACCAAAGCCCTTTTAAGCTAAATTTTAAAATTTATTTAAGTTATGTTTATATTTGAATAAATAATAGGTAAATTAACTTTCTATTAACTTAGTATTGATAAAATTAGTCATATTTTAAACTCACAAGGAAAAAAATGAAAAAAATAATTTCAAGTTTAGTAGCTACATTAGCAATTACTACAGTAACATTAAATGCGGCTGATTATTATGCCTCTGTAAATGGAGAAAAAATCACAAAAGCAGATGTTGCTTTAGTTTTACAAGATCCAAGAATTGATTTTGCAAAACTTCCAAAGAGTTCTCAAAAACAAGTACTAGAACAAATCATCAACAAAAAACTATTAGCAAACTTAGCTATTAAAAATGGAATTGAAAAAGATCCTGCATACAAAGATGCTTTAAGTAAAATGAAAAAAGATTTAGCATTTCAAGTTTGGCAAAAAAATGAAATCACAAAACATAAGCCAAAAGAGTCTGAACTTACAGATTTTTACAATAAAAACAAATCAAAATTTGTAGTACCTGCAACACTAGAAGCTAGTCATATTTTAGTAAAAACAGAAAAAGATGCAAAAAGTATTATCAAACAACTTAATTCAGCAAAAGATAAATCTGCAAAATTTGTAGAATTAGCTAAAAGTAAATCAGTTGGACCTACAGGTGTTAAAGGTGGTTACTTAGGTAAATTCCAATCAAATCAAATGGTTCCAGAATTCTCAGCAGCAGCGAATAAATTAAAGAAAAATACATATTCAAAAACTCCTGTTAAGACTCAATTTGGTTACCATGTAATCTATTTAAAAGACAAAATTCCTGGTAAGTCATTATCTTTTAATGAAGTAAAAGGTAATATTACACAAATGTTAGTTGGAAATGCTTATAATAAAAGAGTAAAAGAACTTTCAGATAAGTTAAGAAAAACAGCTAAAATTGTAATTAAATAGATTTTAAGGAGATAGATTTGGGTGTATTAGACGTAGTAAAACCAGGAGTTTTAACAGGTAGTGAAGCGAAAAAATTATTTGCATATGCAAAAAAAAATAAGTTTGCAATACCTGCTGTAAATGTTGTGGGGACTGATTCTGTAAATGCAGTATTAGAAGCAGCGGCAAAAGTTAACTCACCTGTTATTATTCAGTTCTCAAATGGTGGAGCAGGATATTATGCTGGTAAAGGCTTAAAAATAGCAGATGCTGCTGTTTTAGGTGGAATAAGTGGAGCAATTCATGTTCACACAATGGCAAAAGCTTATGGTATCCCTGTTATTTTACATACAGATCACGCAGCTAGAAAACTATTACCTTGGATTGATGGTTTACTAAAAGCTGGAAAATCTCACTTTGATAAAACAGGTCGTCCTTTATATACATCTCATATGTTAGATTTAAGTGAAGAGTCTTTAGAAGAAAATATTGGAACATGTGTACAGTATTTTAAAACTATGAACGAAATTGATATGATGATTGAAATCGAACTTGGAATTACAGGTGGAGAAGAAGATGGTGTTGACAACTCTGATGTTGATAATGCACTTCTTTATACTCAACCAGAAGAAGTATGTTTTGCATATCAAGAGTTAAAAAAAGTTAGTCCTAACTTTACAATAGCTGCATCATTTGGAAATGTTCATGGTGTTTATAAACCAGGAAATGTACAATTAAGTCCAAAAATTTTAGATAATTCACAAAAATATATTCAAGAAAAATTAAATACAGAAATAGAACCTGTAGACTTTGTATTCCATGGTGGTTCAGGTTCTGCACTTTCAGAAATTAGAGAAGCTATTGATTATGGTGTTATCAAAATGAATATTGATACAGATACTCAATGGGCAACTTGGGATGGTGTAAGAGCTTATGTTGCTAAAAACCATGATTATTTACAAGGACAAATCGGAAACCCAACAGGTGAAGATAAACCTAATAAATCTTATTATGACCCAAGAAAATGGCTTAGAGCTTCGCAAGAATCAATGATTGCAAGACTTGAAATCGCTTTTTCTGATTTAAATGGCCTAAATAAAAACTAACAAAAACAAATATCTATAAACTAGTAAGAAACTTACTAGTTTATAAACTCTCTTTAATCTAAAAACTTATAATATATCCTTCTTAAAGGAATATCAATGAATATAAAATTATCAAAAAAAGATTTAAAAAATATTAATTCTGATATAGAATTAGTAGTAGTTAAAGACTTAAAAATATTATCAAAAAAAGAGCAAAAACTTTTAAAAAAAATATCATTTGATTTAAAATCATTTGACACTTATTTTGATGCAAGCAATAATAAATTTTTTGTTTCATCTTCAAAGCTAAAAAAAGAAGATTTGAAACTTTGTTTATGTTCTGCAATTAGAGCTATTAAAAAACTAAATATCAAAACTATTAAACTTGATTTAATTCAAAATGAAAAAGAGTTAAAAATAAGCGAAATTGTTGAAGGTGCTGTTTTAGGTGAGTATGAATTTACTAAATACAAATCTAAAAAAGAAGAAGAAAAAGATTTAGAACTAATTGTTTCTATTTCAAAATCTAAAAAAGATGAAGAGCAATTAAACAAAGACTTAAAAGAAAGTCTAAGTATTACTTCAAGTGTAAATATGGTTAGAAGTATTATCAACACTCCTCCTGAAGATTATTTCCCTGCTACTATGGCAAATGATGCAAAAAAAATTGCAAGTGAAAATGGCTTAGAGTGTATTATTCATGGTGAAGAGTATTTGATCAAAAATGGAATGAATGCAATGTTTAATGTAGGACGAGCTTCAAGACATGAATCAAAGCTTATACATCTATCATATAAGCCAAAAGATGCAAAAGGTAAGATTGTACTTGTTGGAAAAGGTTTAACGTATGATAGTGGTGGTTTAAGCTTAAAATCTGGTGCAGGTATGGTTTCTATGAAATGTGATAAAAGTGGTGGTTCTGCTGTTTTAGGAATTATGAATACACTAAAAGCATTAAATTGTGAATATGAAGTTCATGGAATCATTGGTGCGGTTGAAAATATGATTGGTGGAGATGCTTATAAACCTGATGATGTTTTAGTTGCTAAAAATGGTAAAACTATTGAAGTGAGAAACACAGATGCAGAGGGAAGACTTGTTCTTGCTGATTGTTTATGTTATGCACAAGATGAAATAGAAGATATTGATTATATGTTTGATTATGCAACGCTAACAGGTGCTTGTATAGTTGCTCTTGGAAATGAGACAATTGGAACAATGGGACATAGTGATAAATTAAAAGCAAAAATGCAAAAAGCTGCTAATAGTTCTGGTGAATTAATTGGGATATTACCATTTAATAGATATTTACCTGCACAATTAAAAAGTGGAATTGCTGATATTGTAAACTCAACATCTTCACGTGCAGCTGGATCTATAACTGCTGGTTTATTTTTAGATAACTTTGTAAAAAAAGAGAATAAAAAGAAATGGCTACACTTAGATATTGCAGGTGCTGCTTATAGTGAATCACCTTGGGGATATAACTCATTTGGTGGAACTGGTGCTGGAATTAGATTAACATTAGACTTTATAAAAAAATTAAATAAATAGTAGAATTTTCTACTATTTATTAACATTTCTTTCGTATGAAGGATATAAGTTAATAATACTTCTTTCAAACTCTTCTTTGAACATAGCAAAATCTTCAAACTCTTTTGGAATTGGTTTGCTTAAGATTTCAAATATATCTAAACCTTTATTTGCACTATCTTTTAAAGTATTTTCTAAAAAGTTTAAATAAGCAATATTCTCTTTTATAGGCTCTTTTGTTTTTGAAGCTATTCCATGTCCTGGAACTAAAACAGAGTAGTTTATTTTTTCTAATTGATATAAAGATTTAATCCATTCATCAATATTTGCATGTGGAGTTGTAAGTGTTCTTTTATTAAAAATTAAATCAGAAGTATAAAGTATTTTACTATTTTCATCAAAGATTACAATATCACTTTCTGTATGTCCATCCATATATAATACTTTTAGTTTATAGTTATCAAAGTTTAATGTTTCTGTAGTTAATACTTGATTTGGAGCTTTTATTCTTGTTCCATCCATTGCATCGTGAATTAGATTTACAAGATTTACTATATATAATTCACCATTTTGTTCAATATCATTTTTTGTAAATTCTGTTGCATAAATATCGCTATTAGTAAAAGCAGCATTTCCCAAGAAATGATCTGGATGATGATGTGTATTTATAATATATTTTATAGGTTTTGATGTTATTTTTCTAATCTCTTTTTTTACTTGTTCACCATATTCTTTAGAACTTCCAGTATCAATTAAAATAACACTTTTCTTTGTAATAATAAATGCACAATTTGCAATATCTCCACCATTTGAAGGTGAGAAATACTCTTTTTTACCATAGAAATAATAGCTATTATCTGATAACTTTATAGGTTTTAATTTAAAATCAAATGAACTAGAAAATAAAAAACTAAAACTTATAATTGAAAATATTAATGCTTTCATAACTATTTACTCTCTGAAATAAATTCATTTCCATCATTATCATAAAATTCAATTGTATAATTTTTTGAGTTATCAATTGTTTCAAATGTAAATCGTGGATTTTGACTAATTGGAGAAAAAGTTTTTATTTCACTTAAAACTTCATCGGCTTTTTTTACTAGAATTTTATTTATATAAAACTCACTATTACCAAATACAAGCCCTGTTTCCATTGGATGAAAAATAGAAGCTTTTAATCTATGAATATCCTTGCTAGAAGTTTGAAATAAATTGGTTTTTGTTTTTCCTAAGTATTTACTATAATCAGTATCCATAGCTTCAGAACTTGATACAGAACATCCTCCACCAAAACTTCTTATATTTTTACTTCCAATATGCCAAACACCTTTTTCATCTAAAATCATAGCTCTTATAGGAGTTTCTTGTGCAACTTTAATATTTAAAGATACTACAGGTAAAAGTTTCCCTAATTGCATATCTATAATTTCTGGAATAGGATTTAAATCTGCAAATAAAATCATTCTTGTAGCATTTTTTATTTTTTTACCATCTACAAAAATAGGAACTTGTGTAGGATTATCTGCAAAGTTTGGGACTGAAAGTTCAATATTTTTATCATCAAATATATATTTATCATCTTTTATAATTTCTTTTATAATATCAATAAAAGTTGGAGATGATACTGGATTTTTAGCATGTAAATTTATTGCTAAAAACAACGAGACTATAAAAAAAAATATATATTTCATGATATGTCCTTTGTTATATTTTTATTGTGTTCTTGATATTGGAGGAAGATACTCTACATTATATTTTTCAAAGATCTTCTTTATTTCATTATTTTTATATGCTTTTTCAATTTCTCCATCAACATGATAACTCAATGCTCTATAAGTACTAGCAACCGCAGTTGCAATATCCCATTGAGATTTCATTTGAGGAATATTTTTTGTTAAATAATACTTGTCTTTATTGTTTTTATAATCAAGTAAATATTCAACTTGTGATTTTAAACCAGCAATTGCATCTAGTTTTCCATCTTTAAAATCTTTAACTGCATCTTGGAAATTTCTATAATGCTTAATATTTCTTTGAAGCATACCTCTTGCAAAACCACTCATATGAAGGTCTGGAAGCATATCTACTTCCACACCAATAGTTTGATAAGCAAAAATAGCCAAAGTTTTTATTTCAGGGATTATATCTTTGTGTGTAGCAATTATCCATTTTTCACTCTGATATGGTCCTTTTATCGTAACCATTTCATTTTGGAGTTCGCCTGTTGATACATCTGTTAATCTCATATATTCATAATCATATGGAATTCTAAACATCAAATCAGCTTTATTTTTATGGACTTTATTCCCTCTCCATATTGTATTTCTTAAATCAGCAGCTAAATTTTCATCAAAACCTGTTAAATACCATAATGCTTTAACATTTAAAGATTTTGCAATCTTTTTCCCAAGGTCGACGTCAATTCCTTTTAATTCACCATTTTCTACAAAAGAATAAGGTGGGAAATCTTCATAAACTGCAATTGTAATTTCTCCACTTTCTTTTATATCTTCAATACTTCTTGCATAAGAAGTTATTGAAAGTAATAGTAATAATGCTGTTAATTTAAGAAAATTCTTCATTCTAAACTCTAATCTTTTGGTAAACTAGCTACATATGCTCTAATAGACCACATTGCTTCTTGATTTAAAACACCTTCAAATGGTGGCATATAAACATTACCATTTCTAACAGCTCCGCCTCTAATTCTTTCCATAAACCACTCATCACCATCAATACCATCTTCTAATTCTCTTAAATCAGGAGCAATTCCACCAGATTGAGCTTCTAGACCATGACATCTAGCACAGTTTTCACTATATGCATAAGAACCAATTTTAATAGCTGTTTCATTATCAGTGTATGGATTTTCTTCTAACCATTCTTCACCAAGTGATTTTAACTCATGTGTATCAATTGCCTGAGGAGTAACACTACCGTGTCCAAATGCGAAAATAGTAGTTGATAATACTGCTAGTCCAAGTTTTTGAATTTTATTCATAAACATTCCTTTTAATTTTTTAGATTTTGTATTATAGAGACATTTTATAGCCTGATTATAGCAATTAAAAATATCTTTTTTTTATAAAAACAGACTCTTCTTGTATTGCTAAATTCAAGCTATATATTTTAAATATAATAGATTAGATAAATAAAGGTGTATAAATGAAAACTAAATTAATCATAATTTTCTTTTTGTGTTTATTAAATTTAAATGCACAAGATAAATTAAGAGTAGGTGTTTTAGCATACGGAACTGTAAATTGGGAACTAGATGTTCTAAAGCATAACAATTTTGATAAAAAGAATAATTTCCAATTAGAAGTTGTAAAACTAGCATCAAAAAATGCATCAGCTGTTGCTTTTCAATCAGGTGCTGTTGATATTATAGTTACAGATTGGGTTTGGGTAAATAGACAAAGAGCATCAAATAAAGATTTTACATTTTATCCTTATTCAAAAGCTATGGGTACTATGTTAGTAGATCCTGCTAATGATATTAATACTTTATTAGATTTAAAAGGCAAGTATGTTGGAGTTTCAGGTGGACCACTTGATAAAACATGGTTACTTTTTAGAGCTTATAGTAAATATAAATATAATAAAGATTTAAAAGATATTATTCATCCTGTATTTGCTTCAGCTCCAATTTTATATGAAAAATTATCAAATAATAGTCTTGATGCAGGAATTAATTTTTGGCATTTTAACGCTAAACTTGAAGCAAAAGGACTAAAACCTTTAATCACTTTTGATGAAATATCAAAACAATTAGGTATTACAAATGATATATCATTTGTTGGTTGGACTTTTAATAGAGATTTTGCTTTAAAAAATAAAGAGTTAATAAATTCATTTTTAAATGCAAGTTTAAGTAGTAAAAAACTTTTAAATGATAGCAATAAAGAATGGGATAGAATTAGACCTTTAATGAAAGTAAAAGATGATATAACTTTTGAAGCTTTAAAAAATGGATATAAAAAAGGAATTATCAAAAAATTTGATGAGAACAATATTCAAGCTCAGGCAAAAATATTTCAAATTCTTTTAGAAGAGGGTGGAAAAAAATTAGTTGGAAAAAGTGTATCTTTAGAAAAAGAAACTTTTTGGGACTTTAAACCAAATATGAAATGGTAAAACTATGATAAATCAAACAAAATTTGTATCAATTTTTGTCTTTATTATTTTATGGCAAGCATTATCTCTTGCAATTAACTCATCTGTTTTTCCAACAGTAGTGGATATTGTAGCAAATTTATTTGACCATTTAATAAACGGAGAATTAATACATCATTTATTAATTACTTTATATAGAGTATTTATAGCTTTTATAATATCTATTTTTTTAGGTGTTATTTTTGGTATTTTGATGGGTTTATATAAAAGAGTTGATGATATGTTTGATTTTTTACTAATTATTGGATTAAATACACCTGCACTTGTAACAATAATCATTTGTTATATTTGGTTTGGACTTAGTGATTTTTCTGCACTTCTAGCTGTTGTTATTAATAAAGTTCCAATTATAGTTATAAATGTAAGAGAAGGTACAAAAGCAATTAATCCAAAATATACTAATCTTGCAAAAGTTTATAAATTAAGTAAATATGATACTGTTAAAAATATTTATTTACCACAAATATATCCTTTTATAATGGCAAGTGCTAGATTATCTTTATCTTTAATTTGGAAGATTGTTTTAGTAGTTGAATTACTTGGTAGAAGTGATGGTATGGGATTTCAAATATCAATGTTCTTTCAATTATTTGATATAACATCTATTTTAGCTTATTCTCTTGCATTTGTTTTAATAATCCTTTTAATAGAAAGTGTGATTTTAAAACCTATAGAAAATAAGCTAGGAAAATGGAAGTAAAATGATTAATATAAATATAAAAGAGAAAAAATACAAAAAAGAAAATATTTTAAAAGATGTACAAATTTCTTTAGAAGATTCTGAATTTTTATCAATAATTGGTCCATCAGGTTGTGGAAAAACTACATTATTAAATATCATTGCAAAACTTGATGAAGATTATGATGGTTTTGTAAATGGTGACTTTTCAAATATTGCATTTATGTTCCAAGAGCATTGCTTACTTCCTTGGCTTACAATAAAAGAAAATCTTTTATTAATCTCAATAGATAAAAATTTAGATGAAATAAATAGATTGTTAAAACTTGTAGGCTTAGAAAATGTTTTGGATGAATATCCAAATAAACTATCAGGAGGAATGGCAAGACGTGTTTCTCTTGTGCGAGCTTTTATCAATAAACCAAAAGTAATACTTCTTGATGAACCTTTTATATCACTAGATTATCCAACTGCTTGTGCTTTAAAAGAGGACTTTCTTAATTTTTGTAAAGAGTTTAAACCTACAGTAATTTTAGTAACTCATGATATTAGTGAAGCGATTTATCTATCAAATAGAATTTTGTTTTTATGTAAGAATCCTGCAAAAATCATTTATGAATTTGATAATCCAAATAATCAAGAGTTTAATCTAAAAAAAATAGATGAAATAAAACATCAATTATTGGAAAAATATCCAAAAATTTTAGAAGGAAGATTATAAAACTAATCTAAACTATCTAAAATAAGTTTTTTAAGTGTTTCATTTATTTTACTATAGATTATATCATCTTGTTTAAATGCCTTATTGATTTTATATGAAAGGAAAATTGATTTATCATTATGTGAATAAATTGACAATCCAAGAGGACAATAATTTATATTATTGTAATTTTCTTTTACCATTGCAAAAGTAAAACTACTTTTGCAAATTCCAAGATTTGTACCATTTTTCAATGTTCCTTTTTTATTTAGAACTTCAGCAATTTCATTTGTAGCTTTTGCTAGATTTAATTCATAAACAATTGTAAAACCTTGGTAATTAATTTCATCTTTTAAATTAATTAAAATATCTTCAAAAGTACTATTTTTTACTTCAACTAAAAACAGATTATCATTTTTGATTATTTGATAATCTGCTTTCATAAAAGATATAAAGATAAAAAGAAAAGATATTATTTTAATCATTTTTTACATTTCATTTCATAAGGTGCTACACCTAAAGTATCTAAATCAGTTACAGGATGTAAAAAACCAACTTGTGGAGATGTTGATATTAAAGCTCTTGGTTGTACAAGTGAAATAGGCATTCTCATTTGTCCATTAAAATCTCTAAAAGAAACTTTTCTTCCCATATATGCACCAATTTCAAAATCTTTTGAACGTATAAAAGCTATATTTTTATCTACATTATCAGTTTTTGTTTGATTTATAGAACTAATAATTGTTCTAATTGCTATCCAATTTGAGAAATCTTTTGATTCCATCCATCTTGAAGCAAACTTTTCAAATCTTTTTTGCATTTGTGCTGCACCCCATTGTTCAATAACTTTATGCCATGTAACAGGAGTTAAACCTTGCGTTCCAGCAACTGGTCTTGGAAGCCAAGAGTTAAAATACATAAACTCTCCAAAATCACCATAATAATCTGCTAATAAAATTACATCATAATTATCAGCTTGTGTAAATGATGGAAATTCAGCTCCAGCTTTTCTTCTAATATCACTTTTATTATCCCAAACTTTTTCTTCTATAATTTTAGCACCAAATTTTTTTATTGAGTGTTTCATATCTTCTTTGATTAATATATCTTTTGGATCTTGTCCACTAACTAAAAGAATTTTTTTGAAATTTCTTTTTACTAAGAATTGAACTAATCCATCATAAAGCATTGCATTACTTGCAATTGTATGTATTAGATTATCTTCACAATAATTTCTTCTTAGACTAGAAGTTTGACTACTTGCATTTACTAGCAAAGCTTTTTTTGATAAAGGATTTTTTAATAAAGTTCTAAATAAATCATCTTCAACATTTAAAACTACATATGAATTATTTTCATTTATAAATTTTTCAAAAGTATCAATTAGCTCTTTTTTATCATAAGATATTTTACTTATAAGATTAAAGTTTTGATTTAAAAATTTTGAACTTCTATTACTATCTTTAACAGAAAGTTGTGCACCTTTTATTCCAAGGTCCGATGGAGCTTCGATAACATTCGATAGAACAGGGGGTGTTTGTATTTTTTGTTCTAAATATAGAATATTTACTTTCAATGTATTTGCATTTGCTAAACTGATAATAAAAATCAGAAACAGTATTATTTTCATTTTAATCCTTTATATCTTTTATTTTGAGTATATCTAGTTTCCATAGCATAAGTTTAGCAAAATTATTTTGCTAAACTCATGCTATAAATCTTAATTATAATCTTAAAATTAAAAACAAGGAGAATTATTTTATGAAAAAGACATTGTTAGCTACATCGTTGATTGTAAGTTCACTTTTAAGTGATACTATTTATGTTTCAAACGAAAAAGATAATACTGTATCAGTTATTGATTCAGTTACAAATAAAGTTATAAATACTGTACAAGTAGGTCAAAGACCAAGAGGTATATTATTAAACAAAGATTATTCAAAACTATATATATGTGCTAGTGATGATGATACTGTTCAAGTTATGGATATTAAAACAAATAAAATATTATATAACTTACCATCAGGTGAAGATCCAGAACAGTTTGCTTTAACTCCAGATGGAAAAGAATTATATATTTCAAATGAAGATGATGCAATTGTAACAGTTGTAGATACTATAAATAAATCAGTTGTAGCACAAATTGATGTTGGAGTTGAACCTGAAGGAATGGCTGTAAGTCCTGATGGAAAAATGGCAATTAACTCAACTGAAACATCAAACTTTTTACATTGGATTGATACAAGTACAAAAGAAATTGTTCATAATACTTTAATTGATCAAAGACCAAGACATATAGAATTCTCTAAAACAGGAGATAAAGTTTGGGCATCAAGTGAAATTGGTGGTACTGTAACTGTTGTTGACTCTGATAAAAAAGAGAGTATTGCAAAAATAAAATTCAGAATACCAAGAATATTCAAAGATTTAATACAACCTGTTGGAATTAAATTAACAAGTGATGGTAAATATGCTTTTGTTGCACTAGGACCTGCAAATCACGTTGCTGTAATTGATGCAAAAACATATAAAGTAATTAAATATTTATTAGTTGGTAAAAGAGTATGGCAATTGGCTTTTTCTGAAAATGAGAAAAAACTTTACACAACAAATGGTGTAAGTGGTGATGTTTCTGTTATTGATATAGATAGTTTAAAAGTTGAAAAAACAATTAAAGTTGGAAGATATCCTTGGGGATTAGCAGTTATTCCATCAAATAAATAATAAAAAGGAAATAAATATATGAAAAAACAATTAAGTCTAATAACTTCAGGACTGATTTTATCTAGTTCATTAGCTTTTGGTGCAAATTCATTCGAAGAAGCATTAAAAAGTGGAACAGTAAATGGTTCTTTAGAAATGTATGGAATAAAAACTGATAACAAAGGTGGCAATAAAGATACTGGTTTTATATCAGGTACTGTTGGATTATCTTATGAAACTGATTCTTTTAAAGGATTTAGTGCAAAAGTTGGATTTATAGGTGCTCATGTTTTTGATGATAAAAATGATGGTGCTGAAGAAGTTGAAGGTAAAGCTTTAATGAATGTAGCCAATATAAAATATGAAACAGAAGGTTTTTTAATAAAAGCTGGTAGACAAAATGTTAATTTAGAATGGATGACAGATTATCATGAAGCTGTTATTGCAGAAATCACATCAATTCCAAATACATCAATACTACTTGGATACTCAGATAAAATAGCATTAGCTGATGCTGATGAATTATCTGAAACATTTGAAGAAGTTAATGGATCAAAAGGTATTTATGTTGCTGATGTAATTTATCAAGGTATTTCAGATTTAGACTTAAATCCATACTATTATACAGCTCCTGATATGGGAGATTTATATGGTATGAAAGTTGCTTATTATTTTGATGATGTTGAACTTAGTGCTCAATATGCTAAATCAAAAGAAGATACAGCCTCAGGATATAAAGATGGATCAATTGCTCATGTTAATATTGATACATCATTAATGGGAGTAAACTTATCAGCTGGATATGTTAAAACAGATAAAGATGGAACTGGTTCTATAATTTCAGAATTAGAACTAGGTGATAATATCTCGCCATTTGAAGATGGTAATTATATTTATGATGAAGATGCAAGAACAGTTTATGGTTCTGCTTCTTATTCAATAGATGATATTGCTTTTGGTGCATTATATGGTGAAACTAAATATGCAGATGAAAAAGAAAAAGAATTAAATCTTTCAGCAGAAATAGAAATAGTTGAAGATGTAATAGAACTTGAAGCATTATTTGTAAAAGTTGATGCGCAAAATAGTGATGATGATTATAATAAATTTATACTTGAAGTAGAATATTCTTTCTAAAAACTCTTTTTATAACTTAGGAAAATGATCCTAAGTTATAAATTCTTACAAAATTTCAAAAAATTCCAAAATTCAAAAAATCAAAACAAAATTGACTAAATACAAGTACATATTTTTTATTATGTATAAATTCCAATTTTATACAAATAATAAAGTTATTACACTAATTTATAAATTACTAAATTATTATAATTGCATATATCGCTAAATTCATGCTATTTAAAACATGTAAAATTCTTATAATTATTTATAGCATATAATTTTAGTTATCATTATTATTATTGTAATAGCTAATTAAATAATAATATAAATAATAAAACTAAGGAGAGATGATGAAAAGTAATTTGTTACGAAAAGCAGCTGTTGTGACGTTTATTGGTTTATTAGGATTACAATCTGGTATTGCAAGTACTGATACAAAAAAAGTATCTTGGGAAGATATACTAAATGATCAAAATACACCTGAAGATGTATTGATGTATGGAATGGGACCTAAGGCACAAAGGTACTCTAAACTTGATGAAATAAATGTAGATACTGTAAAAGATTTAGTTCCTGCATGGAATTTCTCATTTGGTGGTGAAAAACAAAGAGGTCAAGAAAGTCAAGCATTAGTACATGATGGTATTATCTATGTTACAGGTTCTTATTCTAGAATATTTGCATTAGATGCAAAATCAGGGGAAAAGATTTGGGAATATGGTCATAGATTACCAGCTGATATAAAGCCTTGTTGTGATGTTGTTAATAGAGGAGCAGCAATATTTGGTGATAAAGTATTCTTTGGTACGCTAGATGCAGGTATGGTAGCATTAAATAAAAAAACAGGGAAAGTAGTTTGGAAAAAAAGATTTGGTTATGAAGATAGACCAAATAAAGGATACAAAGACGGTTATACAATGACTGGTGCGCCAACTATTGTAAAAGATAAAAAAACTGGAAAAGTATTATTAATTCATGGTTCATCAGGTGATGAGTTTGGTGTTCTTGGTAAATTATTTGCACTAGACCCTGATACAGGTAAAGAAGTTTGGATGAGACCAATGGTTGAAGGACACTATGGAAGATTAAATGGTAAAAAATCTACACCTTCTGGTGACCCTAAAGCTCCATCTTGGCCAAATGATCCTAACAATGAAACTGGTAAGAAAATTTCTTGGAGTCATGGTGGTGGTGCTCCTTGGCAAAGTGCAAGTTATGATGTAGAAACAAACTCAATTATAATAGGAACAGGTAATCCAGCACCATGGAATACATGGGAGCGAACAGCAGATGGTGGAAATCCTGATGATTGGGATAGTTTATATACTTCGGGACAAATTGCTATTGATCCAACAACTGGTAATATTAAATGGTTCTACCAACATACACCAAATGATGGTTGGGATTTCTCAGGAAATAATGAACTTGTATTATTTGATTATGTTGAAGATGGTAAAACTATAAAAGCTACTGCACATGCAGATAGAAATGGTTTCTTCTATGTAATTAATAGAGGAAATATGCCAGCAGCTAAAAAACAAAGAGAAGATCAAGCTAGAAGATTTGTAAAAGCATTCCCTTTTGTTGATAAAATTACATGGGCTAGTCATATTGATGAAAAAACTGGTAGACCAGTTAAAAATCCAGGACAATATCCACCATTAGCAAAAGAGGGTGAAACTAAAGGTGAATCAATTAGAGTTTCTCCACCATTCTTAGGAGGAAAAAACTGGAATCCAATGGCTTATAGTCAAGATACAGGATTATTCTATCTTGGAGCTAACCACTGGGAAGAAGATTATTGGACAACTCCTGTTCATTATAACAAAGGTGCAGCTTACTTAGGACAAGGATTTAGAATTAAAAGAACTTATGATGATCATGTAGGTGTTTTAAGAGCAGTAGATCCTGTTAAAGGTGAAATTGTTTGGTCACATAAAGAAAAACTTCCTTTATGGGCAGGTGTTTTAGCAACTAAAGGTGGATTAGTATTCACAGGAACTGGTGATGGTTACTTAAAAGCATTTAATGCAAAAACAGGTGAAGAATTATTTAAATTCCAAACTGGTTCAGGAATTGTTTCTTGTCCAATAACTTGGGAAGAAGATGGTGAACAATATATAGGTCTTGCAAGTGGTTATGGTGGAGCTGTTCCTTTATGGGGTGGTGAAATGGCTGAATTAACAAAACCTGTATCACAAGGTGGTTCTTTCTGGGTATTTAAAATAAAAAAATAAAATTTTATAAACAAATTGGGAATTGAAAAATAAAATTTTATAAAAAACAGGTAGTTTTAAACTACTTGTTTTAAAAAGGTATAAAAATGAAAAATATAATTATAACGTTGTTTATACTTTTTAATATTGCAAATGCTTATGAAGAAGATGAACTTTATCCTACTATAAATGGATGTAAGTTAGAGCCTAAAACTAGCTGTCCTAAAGTAGATTTAAGTAATCAAAATTTATCAAATTTAGATTTAAAAGAATCAAACTTTGAAGGTGCTAACTTCGAAGGTGCAATATTAGATGGTACAGATTTAACAAAGTCTATATTAAAAAAAGCAAATTTTAAAAATGCTAAATTAAGACATACTATTTTAAAACAATCAAATATGAGTAATACTAATCTTGAAAATGCAAATTTAGCAATGGCAGATTTAAGACATACAAATATTAAAGTTACAAAAGCTACAAATGCTAATTTTGATGGTGTTAATGCTTGGGCAATATTTGCACAAGGTGGAACTTTTGATAATTCCTCTTTTCATGGAGCAAATCTTAATTTTGCAAGAATGAATGGTGCAAGTATGAAAAATTGTGATTTACAAGCAGTTAATTTAGAAGCAGCATGGATGAACAAGGTTGATTTTGAAGGTTCAGATTTATCAAATGCAGATTTACAAGAATCAAAATTATCAGATTCTTCATTTTATAAAGCGATATTAACAGGTGCAAGAATTCATTATGCAAATTTTAATTCTGTTTATATGCAAGATTGTGTTGATTGTCCTGTTGATTGGTAAAAATTCATAAAATATGTATAATTTTATTAGATAGTAAGTTGCATATTTTTAACTTGCTATCTAGAATTAATAATTTTTTGTTGATAATTACAGCAGATTAAATAACTAAAAATATCTAGAAAAATTGTATTTAATATGTACTTTTTCTATTCTCTAAGTAAAAAATTATTTTTTATTTACTTTTTTAGATTTTTTATCTATATAATTTTGCTTTAAAACTCAATGCTAAATTATTGCTATAAACTTTACATATAATGAATAAAAATAAAAGTTAGTGATAAAAATGCAAAAAAAAATATTAGAACTTAAAAACATAGACTTTTCATATGGAAAGAAACAAGTATTAAACAATATATCGTTTGAAATAAATAATGGTTCATTTTCAGTTCTATTAGGACTTAATGGAGCAGGGAAGTCTACTATATTCTCTTTAGTAACAAGACTCCAAAATCTTCAAATAGGTGAAATTATTATAAATGATTATCCTATTAAAAATTACTCAAAAGCATTAAAAGATATTGGAATTGTATTTCAAGAACCTACATTGGATTTAGATTTAACTGTAAAACAAAATTTGTATTATTATGGTGCATTAAAAGGTTTGGGATTTAAAGAAACATTAAAATCAATCCATGAAGAAATAAAAAGATTAGAACTAGACAATGTTTTAGATACAACTGTACGAAATCTAAATGGTGGACATAGAAGAAGAGTTGAGATTTTAAGAGCTTTGATTGATAAACCAAAACTTTTATTACTTGATGAACCTACTGTTGGATTAGATTTAAAAAGTAGATTTGATATTTTAGATTATGTTAGAGATTTAGTTGCAAGAGAAGGACTTAGTGTCTTATGGATAACACACCTTTTTGATGAGGTAGATGAAAATGATGATATTACGATTATAAAAGCAGGAAAAATTATAGATAAAGGAATAGTTAAAAATATTGTTGCTAAACACGAAAAAAACAATTTAGTAAATACATTTAACTATTTAGTAAGGTAGCGTTATGAAAAAATATGTTTCTTGTATGAAAGGTATTGTTTACAAAGAATTAATTAGATTTTTAAAACAAAAAAGTAGATTTTTCTCAGCATTGGTTCGTCCACTATTATGGTTATTCATATTTTCAGTTGGATTTAAAACAGCATTAGGTCTTGCAATTACTCCACCTTATGAAACATATATTACTTATGAAACATATATTGTTCCAGGACTTGTTGGTATGGTTTTACTTTTTAATGGAATGCAAAGTTCACTTACTATGATATTTGATAGAGAAATGGGAAGTATGAAAATACTTTTAACATCATATATAAATAGAAACTATCTTTTATTTTGTAAAATGTTCGCAACTGCAATAGTTTCAACACTTCAAGCTATGGCTTTTTTAATAATTGCAAGATGGTATGGTGTTGATATTTCTTATAGTGCAATGATTCTTACTATTCCTATAATAATAGTGTCATCAATTATATTAAATGCTTTTGCACTTTTTATTTCATCAGTTATAAAACAATTAGAAAACTTTGCAACAGTTATGAACTTTGTAATTTTCCCGATGTTTTTTTTAAGTTCAGCACTTTATCCACTTTGGAAAATAAAAGATTCATCATTAGTGCTATTTAATTTATCATCTTATAACCCATTTACTTATATTGTAGAGGCAATTAGATTCTCTTTATATGGAAAATTTGATGAAAAAATATTCCTAATTATAGCAATTTCATTTGTAATTAGCCTATTAATGGCGTTTATTGGGTTTAAATCAAAAAAAATTTCAAATAGCTAAACTGAAGCTATATTTGTTATGTATACTTTCGATAAGACAAATTCCCAATTTGTTATAATAATTATAAGGAGAGAGAATGATTAAGAAAAAACTACTTTCTGCTGCTACTGCTTTTGCACTTTGTGCAGTTATTAGCGGACAAGCAAATAGTGATGTAAAAACAGAAGCATCGTATAGTCCAGTAACATATTCAGAAATTTTAAATGATGAAAAAACAACTGGTGACATATTAACATATGGTATGGGGCAAAAAGGTCAAAGATATTCACCTTTAACTCAAGTTAATAAAGACACAATTAAAGATTTAGTTCCTGTATGGAATTTTTCTTTTGGTGGTGAAAAACAAAGAGGGCAAGAATCTCAACCAATAGTTAAAGATGGAGTAATGTATGTTACTGCTTCTTATTCTAGAGTATTCGCAATTGATATAGCAAGTGGTGAAGAGTTATGGCAATATAATGCAAAACTTCCCGATGCTATTTTACCTTGTTGTGATGTTATTAACAGAGGTGTTGCAATTATTGATGATGTAGTAATTTTTGGTACGTTAGACGCTAAACTAGTAGCTCTTAACAGAAAAACTGGAAAAGTTGTTTGGAAAAAAAGAATTGCAAAATATAAAGAGGGTTACTCAATTACAGCCGCTCCACAAATTGTAAAAGGTAAAGTTATCACTGGTGTTGCTGGTGGTGAGTTTGGTGTTGTTGGAAAAGTTGAAGCAAGAGATCCAAAAACTGGTAAATTAATCTGGTCAAGACCAACTGTTGAAGGTCATATGGGTTACTTAAATGGTAAAGAAAATGGTATTAGTGGTGGAGAAGCTGGTAAAACATGGCCTGGAGATTTATGGAAAAATGGTGGAGCTGCTCCATGGCTAGGAAGTACTTATGATCCTGATACAAACTTAATTTATATAGGAACTGGAAATCCATCACCTTGGAATTCACATTTAAGACCTGGAGATAACTTATTCTCTTCTTCAAGACTTGCAATTAATCCTGATACAGGGAAAATTGTTTGGCATTTCCAATCAACTCCTCATGATGGTTGGGATTTTGATGGTGTAAATGAATTAATTTCATTTGATTACAAAGATAAAAACGGTAAAACAGTTAAAGCTGCAGCAACTGCGGATAGAAATGGTTTCTTCTATGTATTAAATAGAGAAAATGGTAAGTTTATTACAGCTAATCCATTTGTTTCTAATATTACTTGGGCTAAAGGAATTGATAAAAATGGTAGACCACTTTATATAGAAGAGGGAAGACCAGGTAATCCTGCATCTGCAAGTAAAGGTAAATCAGTATTTGCTGTACCTGCATTCTTAGGTGCTAAAAACTGGATGCCAATGGCATATTCTAAAAAGACAAAAAATTTCTATGTTCCTTCAAATGAATGGGGAATGGATATTTGGAATCAACCAGTTTCTTATAAAAAAGGTGCTGCATATTTAGGTGCTGGATTTACAATTAGACCAATCTTTAAAGACCATATTGGTTCTTTAAAAGCTATTGAGCCTTTAACTGGAAAAATTAAATGGGAATATAAAAACCCTGCACCATTATGGGGTGGAGTTTTAACTACTGCTGGTGGTTTAGTATTCGCAGGAACTCCTGAAGGTAAATTCTTAGCGTTTGATGATGAAACAGGTAAGATTTTATACAAATTCCAAGTTGGTTCTGGAATTGTTGGATCACCAGTTACTTGGGAACAAGATGGTGAGCAATATATCTCTATCGTTTCAGGTTGGGGTGGAGCTGTTCCTTTATGGGGTGGTGAAGTTGCAAAACAAATTAAAAACATAAACCAAGGTGGAACGGTTCATGTATTTAAGTTACATAAATCAAAATAACAAATAAAAAAATCTTAATGAAAGGAGATTATCATGGAATGGAAAAAACCAACTTACGTTGACAACAGATTTGGATTTGAAGTTACAATGTACATTTGTACAGTATAATTTCAATTAAGGTTAAAAAGATTAAGGGCTTAGGCTTTTAATCTTTTTTCATTTAATTGAGCTTTTTTAGAAAGCTTATTTAAATGAAAAGAAAAAGGATTTATTTTGAAAATTCAAGTTTTAGGATCAGGTGCAGGTGGAGGTCTTCCTCAGTTTAATTGTAACTGTGATAATTGTAAAGCATATAGAGCAGGGTCAAAAACAGTAAAAAGAAGAACTCAAAGTTCTATAACAATAAGTGAAGATGGTGAGAATTGGGTTTTATTTAACACTTCACCAGATATTTTAGAACAAATACATAATTCCCCTTTTTTACATCCTACAGCTTTAAGAGAAACAAAAATAAAAGCTATTGTTTTTAATGATGGACAAATCGATCATACAACAGGACTTTTAATGCTACGTGAAGGCTGTCCTCATCAAGTATACTGTACAAAAGAAGTAAATGAAGAACTTAATACTTCTTTTCCATTATTTAAAATGTTACAACATTGGGATGGTGGAGGAACTTTTTGGAATGAAATTCTTCCAGATAGTAAAACAAAGTTTGAAATACCTGTAATGCCAAATTATGAATTTTATGCTCATGCATTAATTTCAAATGCACCACCATATTCTGCTTATAGAGATAAGCCAAGAAAAGGTGACAATATTGGACTTACAGTAGTAAATAAAAATACAGGAAAAAGACTGTTTTATTTACCAGGTCTTGGAGTATTAGAAGATCATGTTTTTGAAGAAATGAAAAAAGCAGATGTTCTTTTAATAGAAGGAACACTTTGGACAAATGATGAAATGATAAAAGGAAACTTTTCTAAAAAACTAGGAACTGATATGGGACACATTCCTTTAAATGGTGAAAACGGTCTTATAAAAATTTTAGATTCATTAGAAAAACCACGAAAAATATTAATTCATATTAATAATACAAATCCAATTTTAGATGAAAAAAACGATGAATATAAAGAACTTATCTCACATGGAATAGAAATTTCATATGATGGTATGAGTATTGAAATATAAGCAAAAGGAAAATGAAAATGAGTGAATTATTAAGTAGAGAAGATTTTGAAAAAAAACTAAGAGATATGGGTTCAATGTATCATATTCATCATCCTTTTCACGTAAGAATGTATGAAGGTTCTTGTACTAAAGAAGAAATACAAGGTTGGGTAGCAAATAGATTTTATTATCAATGTGCAATTCCAATTAAAGATGCGGCAATTATGTCAAATAATCCACCTATTGAAGATAGAAGAAAATGGGTTGATAGAATATTAGATCATGATAGTGTTGATGGTGGTATTGAAGCTTGGCTAGATTTAGGTGTTGCAGTTGGTTTAAAAAAAGAAGATCTAATCTCACATAAATTTGTACTTCCAGCTGTAAGATTTGCTGTTGATGCTTATGTAAACTTTGCTAGAAGAAGTCCTTGGAAAGAAGCTGCAATGTCTTCATTAACTGAAATGTTTGCACCTCAAATTCACCAACAAAGATTAGATACATGGCCTAAAAATTATCCATGGATAGAACAAGATGGATTAAAATATTTTCAAAAAAGATTAAGTGAAGCAAGACGAGATGTTCAACATGGATTATCAATGACTTTAGTAGAGTTTGATACAGTAGAATTACAAAATAGAGCTTGTGAAATTTTACAGTTTAAATTGGATATTCTATGGACAATGTGTGATGCTTTATATTTAGCATATGAACTAAAAAGACCACCATATTTTAATATAAAGGATTGTAATGCAACTAGAAAAATCACTTGCGATAAATAATCATTTTCAACTTCAATGGGAAGAAAAACAAAATTGTTTTGTATTATTATATCCAGAAGGAATGGTTCAACTAAGCCAAAGTGCTGGTGAAATCATGAACCTTTGTGATGGAAAAAATACTATAATAGATATTACAAATGCATTAGAAGAAAAATTTAATTTAGTTGGACTTTTAAATGATGTAAAAGAATTTTTAGAAGATGCGATGAATAGAAAGTGGGTAATTTACAATGACTAATGAAATAAAACCTCCATTATGGATACTTTTAGAATTAACACATAAATGTCCACTAGAGTGTGCATACTGTTATAATCAACTTGATTTTACAAATACAAAAGATAAAATGAGTACAAAAGACTGGTTTAGAGTAATGGATGAAGCAAGAGATATGGGTGCTGTTCAGCTTGGTATTTCAGGTGGTGAACCATTATTAAATAAAGACTTAGTACAAATTGTAGAATATGCAAATAATAAAAAGTTTTATACAAACCTTATTACTTCAGGTGTTGGAGCTCCAAAAGGAATAGTACAAAAACTAAAAGATGCAGGGCTTAAAACTGTTCAACTTGGAATTCAATCTCATGATAGAAATACTATGACATTAATTACAAATAATAAAAACTCGTATGATGAAAAAATAGCTTTTGCAAAAGAAGTAAAAGCTGCTGGATTACAGCTTATTATTAATACTTGTATTACTAGACAAAATATTCATCAAGTAGGTGAGATTATCGAGTTTGCAGATGAATTAGGTGGGAACTACCTTGAAATTGCAAATATTCAATATTATGGTTGGGCATTAAAAAATATTAATGCACTTCTTCCAACACAAGAGCAACTAGATGTTGCAAAAAAAGTAACAGATTTTTATAGATCAAAAGAAAAAGCTATGAAAGTATTCTTTGTTGTTCCAGATTATTTTGCAGATAGACCAAAAGCCTGTATGAATGGATGGGGAACTACATTTTTAACAATTAATCCAGATGGTGTTGCACTTCCTTGTAATACAGCAAATACATTACCTTTGGAATTTCCAAATGTTCATGACTTTTCAATTGAACAAATTTGGAATGAATCTCACGCTTTTAATTATTTTAGAGGTGATTCTTGGATGAACCCAACTTGTGCATCTTGTGATGAAAAAGAACAAGATTTTGGAGGATGTAGATGTCAAGCATTTGCATTAACAGGAGATATGAATGAAGCTGATCCTGTATGTTCTAAATCAAAATTCCATCATGTAGTAACAGATAAAGTAGCTGAAAGCTTAGGAACTACAGATGCAAAAATATGGTATAGAAATAGAAAAAACTCACTTCTACTTTCGTAAGAAATTAGAAAAGTGGTGTACTTTTAAAAGTACACCGCTTTTTGTGCATATTTAAGCATTTTATTTTCTCTTTTTTCTTCTAGTTTTTGATACTCTTTTTTCGTTTATTTTGAAGTTATAGTTTAGATATTTTTTCACCATTATTTCTGAAACATCGTACATTTCATCAATATTAGTTTTGACTTTCCATACATTTTCATTTTCTACTTGGCTTCTATTTTTTTTCAGTTCTAGATTATTTTTATTATAAATTCTTAGGATAGTGTCTACTGGAAAGTTATCTACAAATGGATGTAAAATCAAAGATTTTCCATACTCTTTTTTATAATTATAAAGTAGGCTAAAGGCTAATAATTCTGGAATCCATAAAGAGCCTTTTTGTAATTTTGTAGAAAAAATTGCTGTAATATATTTGTAATAAACTTTCATAGGTTCTAAGCTTCTTACAATTTTTCCATGTAGGGCTGATTGGCTTTTGTTATTAAATAAGTTTATTAGTGTATCTCTATTTATTATATTATTATCTAAATAATTTTTTAAGTTAGCTACACTTTTATTTATTAATTCTAAGTCACTTTTACTTGCTGTTATAAGCATTGGGTTTGATTGATCTGTGTATTCTAATCTATCAAAATCACTTAATAATGTATGTACAACTAAAAGTAGGGTATCTACTTTTAGTTTCTGTAAGTTTATTGATTCACATTGTTTTAATACTAGTTTAAATTGATTATTTTGATCCATATTATTCCTATCTAACATAAAATAATTACCTTACGCTAACGTTTTTTTCTTTTATACTTTTAAGTAATTGAGTTATATTTTTCATTTTTTTTTCTTCTTCTTCAATATGATTTATTGCATCCATATTAAATTTATCTAATTTTTTTTCAAGATAACTTGTATCAATATTCCCCTCTATAAAGTCAATATCTCTTACAATTTCTCTATGTAAAGGAATATTTGTAGGAAGTCCTTGGATATAAAACTCATCTAATGCTCGTCTAGCTTTTCTTACTGTTCCTTCCCAGTCTAATCCCCAAACAATTAGTTTTCCAATCATTGAGTCATAGTTCGCAGGGATTTTATATCCAGTATAAATACTAGTATCTATTCTAACTCCTGGACCTCCTGGTGTTAGGTATTTTTCTACTGTTCCAGATGATGGCATAAATTTTTTCTTAGGATCTTCAGCATTAATTCTAAACTCAATTGCATAACCTCTAAATTTTATTTCTTCTTGTAAAAATTGTAGTTTATCACCTTCTGCTATTTCTATCATTCTTTGAATAATATCAATTCCTGAAATAATCTCAGTTACTGGATGCTCAACTTGAACTCTTGTATTCATTTCAATAAAATAAATATTGTCATCTTTATCAACCAAAAATTCAATAGTTCCAACGCTCTCATATCCTAATTTGAACATTGCTTTTGTTGAAACCCTATATAATTCTCTTCTTACTTTTTCGTTAAGTCTTGGACTTGGAGCAATTTCGATTACTTTTTGGTGTTTTCTTTGAATAGAACAATCTCTTTCACCTAAGTGAAGAACATTTCCATATTTATCTGCAATTACTTGAACTTCAATATGTCTTGGGTTTTCAACAAACTTTTCAATAAAAGCATCACCTTTTCCAAAGAACTTTTTGGCTTCATCTGTAGCTGCTTCAAACATTTCTTTGAAATCTTTTTCTTCTCTTACTATTCTCATACCCTTACCACCACCACCAAAAGCAGCTTTGATAATAACAGGAAAACCAATTTCTCTTGAAATCTTTTCACCTTCTTTGATATTTGTTACAGGAGTATTTATACCTTCAAGAACTGGAACTCCAATACCTTTCATAGCTTCTTTTGAAGCCATTTTATCCCCAAAAAGTGCTATATGTTCAGCTTTTGGACCTATAAAAATTACACCTGCTTTATCACAAGCTTGAGCAAATTCAGCACTTTCAGATAAAAAACCATATCCAGGATGAATAGCATCACAATTAGCTTTTTTTGCTAAATCTATAATTCGATCATAGTTTAAGTATGCTTCAATAGGATTTCCAACTAATGGATAACACTCATCAGCTTTTCTAACCCAAAGACCCTCTACATCAACTTCTGAAAAAATTGCAACAGACTTAATATCTAATTCTTTACATGCTCTAATGATTCTTAAAGCAATTTCCCCTCTATTGGCTACTAAAACTTTTTTAATTTTCATTATATTCATCCTTTTAAGTTATGATATTATTGTATTGTTTTATTTAAATTAGTTCTTCTTTCTTATTGCTTCTAAAATTGTTCATTTGTGCTAATTTAATACTTTAATTATGCTAATATATATTTATGAAAAAAGAAACTCTAGAAAAAAGAACAAAAATAGCTAACAATATTTTATATTATATATATACACATATTGAAATAAATATTGATATAGAAGAACTTAGTATTGATTTAGGTGTGAGTAAATTTCATATGCATCGTATTTTCAAAGAGATATTTGGAATAAATATATATGAAAATATAAAATCAATTAGATTACAAAAAGCATCAAATCTACTTTTGACAAATAAATACTCAACAATCTCAAATATTGCTAATATGTGCGGATATTCATCTCAATCATCTTTTATAAAGATTTTTAAAGAACGATTTGAACAAACACCAAAACAGTGGAGAAATGGTGGTTATAAAGATTATTCAAATAAAATTTTAGAGCAATCGGAAATAGCAAAAAAATCAACAGCAGATTTTTCAAATATAAGCCCAGAGATAGTAAAAATGCCTGCTATGAAAAGTTTTTATATTAGAAATAGAGGTTATAATTTAAATATTAAACAAACGTGGCAAAAGCTTCAAACTTGGGTTTTAACAAATGATATTCATTCATATAAGCAAATAGCATTATTTCATGATAATCCAACAATCACACCATTAAATGAATGTCAATATATAGCTTGTATCGTCCCAGATGAAAGTGAAATAATAACAAGCAATAGACTTCCTAGTTTTAATATAGCAGCAGGTGTTTATGCAAAGTTTGATTTACAAGGAAAAAAAGGAGATGTGTTAAAATTCATACATTGGGTTTATCACGAATGGCTTCCAAATAGTGAATATGAAACAACTACAAAACCATCATATACTGTATATAAAAAGAATAATTATCTAAATAAAGAAGATGATTTTGATATTAGTTTTTATGTTTCTATTAATTTTTAAACAAATGAAAGATAGATACAATATAAATAAGTAAAGCATAATATAAAGGGCTATAAATGAAATTGAAAAAATTACCAATAGGGATACAAACATTTAGTGAAATAAGAGAAGATAATTATGTATATATTGATAAAACACAAATAGCATTTGATTTAATAGATAACTATAAATATATCTTTTTATCAAGACCAAGACGATTTGGGAAAAGCCTTTTTTTAGATACCTTAAGAAACATCTTTGAAGCAAAAAAAGAATACTTTAAAGACTTAGCAATAGAAAATCAATGGAATTGGAAGGTAAGTTATCCTGTTATTCATATTAACTTTGCAAATGGTAAATGTAAGAGTAAAGAAGAAATAAATGAAGCTATTATTCGTACATTAAAAGAAAATCAAAAGAACTTAAATATAGAATGTGAAGAAAAAGGTAGTGTATCAGGATGCTTTAGAGAATTAATAATAAAAGCAAATGAAAAGTATAAACAAAAAGTAGTGATTTTAGTAGATGAATATGATAAACCAATCTTAGATAATATAGAAAATCCAGAACTTGCAAAAGACATAAGAAATAGACTACTTGATTTATATAGTGTTATAAAAGGAAGTGATGAGTTTTTACGATTTGCATTTTTAACAGGTGTAAGCAAGTTTACTAAAACGTCATTATTTAGTGGATTAAACAATATAGTAGATATTAGTCTTGATGAAGATTATGGAGATATTTGTGGATACTCTCAAAATGATGTAGAAACAACATTCAAAGCATATTTAAAAGGTGTAGATATGCAAATGCTAAAGACTTGGTACAATGGCTATAACTTCCTAAAAAGTGATATGTATAATCCTTTTGATATATTATTATTTATTGCAAAGAAACACAAATATAGTAACTACTGGTTTGAAACTGGAACACCAACATTTTTAATGAAATTAATCAAAGAACAAAATTATTTCTTACCAAATCTTTCAAATCTAAAAGTAGATGAAAAATTGCTAAATAGCTTTGATATAGAAAACCTAGATTTAGAAGTGATTTTATATCAAAGTGGATATTTGACTATTGATAAAGTAGTGGAAAAACCAAGAGGAGGATTTTGGTATTATCTTAAAGTTCCAAATAAGGAAGTAAGACTTTCTTTAAGTGATTATATTATAGATTATTTTGTTTCTAGTAATATAACTACTAGAATTAATACACAAGATAATATTTATGAAGCATTAGAAGATAAAAATATACAAAACTTCAAAGAATCTCTAATATCAATATTTTCATCAATACCATATAACAATTACGCAAAAAATAATATATCTCAATACGAAGGTTTTTACGCAAGTGTAATATATGTTTACCTACAATCTCTAGGCTTAAATATCATAGGCGAAGATGTAACAAGTAAAGGAAGAATTGATTTAACTATTATTATGGATAATGCAATTTTTATAATTGAGTTTAAAGTAGATGGTAAAGAAAATGCATTAGAGCAGATTAAAGATAAAAAATATGCAACAAAATACCTTAATCATAATAAAGATATTTATCTTATAGGAATTGAATTTAATTCTCTTGATAAAAATATTTCTAAGTTTGAGTGGGAAGAGTGTTAAAAAGACCTAATTTGGTCTTTCCACCATATAACCACTTCCTCTGATATTTTTAATAAAATCTTCTTTTAAAACTTTTTTAACTCTATTTACTTCAGCTCGTATAGTAGCATTATCAATAAAATCATCATTCCATACATAGTTTCTAAACATATCATATTGAACTACTAAGCTTCTATTATGAGCTAGTAGTTCTATAATTTGTATTTGTCTTTTTGGTAAAATATGAGGTTCATTGTTAAATAATAAAGTCATAGTCTCACTATCATAGCTATAGTTTTTTGATAATCGTTTATGTCTTTGAGGAACAATAGTTGTTTTTAAAATTTTATTTATTCTAATAGTTAATTCTTTTAAATGAAAAGGTTTTTTCAAATAATCATGGCAACCAATATCAAAAGCTCTTGAAATGTCTTCTATTTCAATTAATGCAGATATATATATAGTTGGTATAACTCTTTTTTGATCGTGTAATGTTTCTAATATTGTAAATCCATTTATATCTGGTAAATTAATATCTAGGATTAATAAATCAAATTTTTCATTATCTAATATTTGTAAACAATCTCTTCCTGTACTAGTACTTCTTACTACATGTCCTGTTGATGTTAAATATTCACCTATCATTTCATTTAACATTGCATCATCTTCTAATAGTAATATTTTCATTTTATTTCCTTAAATATATATGTAAATGAGGCCCAATTTATACCTGATTCTAATTGTATACCTACATTTTCTTCACTACAAATACGTTTTACTAAGTTTAATCCAAGACCAAAGCCTTCTTGGTCATTTATTTGTTCTCTATAATATTCTTCAAATATTTTTTGTTGATCTAATATTTGTTTAGATTTACTCTCTATTATTAAATGACATTCTTTATTTATAACATTCATTTTAACTCGTATTAGCTCATTTGGTAATGAATATTTAATTGCATTAGTAAGATTATTATCTACTATTCTTTGCAGTTTTATTTCATTAAAATTTAATATAATAATTTCTCTTTGTGATGAAAATTCAAATTTTGATTTAAATTTAATAGCAGATTGTGAGAAAAAATCAATTCTTGATCTTACAAAATCAACTAAATTTATTTGATGTGTTGCTTCATTTACTTGATTTTTCTTAATCAAATAACTTAAGTCATCATATATACTAGATATGTTTTTCATAGCAACTTCTATATTTGACATATATTTATTTTTGCCATTCTCCATTTCATACATTTCAACATTTCCCATTATAATTGATAATGGCGTATTTGTTTCGTGAACAGCATATTTTAAAAACTGTTTTTGAGAATCAAGAAGATTTTGTACATATTTTTTGCCTTCTTCTAATTCTTGTGATTGTTCACTATAATCTTTTGATGATTGTTGTATTAAATGTGTTAACGCTTGTAAGCTTCTTGCGTGTTCTGAAATTGCTTGTGTAGATTTTTCAAGTTCACATGATGTTTTAAGATTATAATCATTATTCTCAACTTCACTTAATGCTACAATAGTAAGTGTTTGATTTAATAATTCATTATTCCCCTTATTATGGTAAAACTCTCCATAAGTAAAAAAACCAGAAGTTGGAGCAATTTGAGAAAAAGGTTTTATCTCAATATCTACCATACTTGGCATATATCGTCTTCTT
This sequence comes from Poseidonibacter antarcticus, assembly GCF_003667345.1. Classification (NCBI taxonomy): domain Bacteria; kingdom Pseudomonadati; phylum Campylobacterota; class Epsilonproteobacteria; order Campylobacterales; family Arcobacteraceae; genus Poseidonibacter; species Poseidonibacter antarcticus. Next base: position 48,830 of record NZ_RCWF01000004.1, on the reverse strand, counting down.
GCCATACATGAATAAATAAAAAAAGATTGTGTATTTTTTATATTACAAGTATCAAATAAAGATTCTAAAGGATTATTCATAATAAGTTCAACATTACCAAATCCTAGTTTTACAACATCACCCTCATATAAATTTCCAGCAAAACTAAGACTACCATCTTTATGTTTATTTATTACAGCTCTAGCAATAGGTAAACCATTCCTTTTTACAATTAAAGGAAATTCAATTCCTGTAGCTGGAAGAGCTTTTGCTACATATTCACCTAAATATTTTTCATAAAAATCTAAAGGTTTCATTCCTGAAATTTCATAAACTCTATTAGCTTCTACTTTATCAATAGTATGTTCAATTCCAATTGGCGACCAATTAAAGTTATATGCATTACAAACTTTTAATGTTTTAGAGTCTAAGGCAACTGCTACTGCACCTTTTGTAATAATTTTATTTTGAGAAGATACAAATGTTTGTGTAAAGTTTGCATTATCACCAGCCATTCCTCCTGCAACAATAATATTATCATTTACAGATTGAATACCTTTTAAAAAAGCTTCGCCATTCATTCTATCTCCATCACTAAAAGATATAAGTAATTTTGTATCTTTTGTGAATAATTCTTTAGCAATAGAAATTCCATTTTGGAAAGAGTCTTTTTTTCTTACATAAGTTGTTTTTAAAGTAGTATTTTCAAAAATAGAAAAAGAGATAACAGTATTACATGTAGTGATTTTACTATTATTAATTTCTCCATCTGTTGATGAACCAATACAAATAGCTTGAGGTAGCTCTTCTAATAGTTTAGTAACTATTTCTTGCATAATTTCTTTTGTATGTCCACAAAAGATTTGAATTAGTATATTTTTCTCTTTTTTTATTAAAGAAAAATTAATTAAATCATCAAGAGGTTCTTTTGTATACGTATAATTAAATGTTTTCATAAAATATTGTATCATATAAATTAAAAATTTAAAAGAAAAAAACTCTTCTTCAAGCACCTAAATAAGGGAAATGTCAAGAAAAAAAAGTATCGCTATACTCATGCTATATTTGAGCTATAATTATGCTATTTTAATGGAGTAGAATTTCATTAAGCAAAAAACATCAGCTCTTATATAAGGGATATGTTTTTATAAACTAATAAATTAAAAGGAAAAAAAATGGCATATACTAGACCAGAATTTAAAAAACAATTTGAAAACTTTATCGGTGGAGAATGGGTAGCGCCTCTAAGTGGAGAATATATTGATAATATTTCACCAGTTGATGGAGAATTTTTAACAAGTGTTCCTAGATCAAATGAAAAAGATGTAGAATCTGCTGTACTTGCTGCTGACAAAGCATTCCAAGAATTTAAAAAGACTACTATAGTTGAAAGAAGTACATTATTAAATAAAATTGCTGATGCAATAGAAGCTAACTTAGAAAATATTGCCGTTGCAGAAACTTTAGATAATGGTAAAGCTGTTAGAGAAACTTTAAATGCTGATTTACCTTTAGTTGTAGATCACTTTAGATATTTTGCTTCAGTAATTAGAGGGGAAACTGGTACAACTAGTGATTTAGATAATACTACTGTATCTGAAGAAATTCATGAACCATTAGGTGTTGTTGCTCAAATTATTCCTTGGAACTTCCCATTATTAATGGCTGCATGGAAATTAGCACCTGCATTAGCTGCTGGAAATTGTGTTGTTATGAAACCAGCATCTGCTACTCCAATGGCTATTTTAATTATGATGGAAGCAATTCAAGATATATTACCAAAAGGTGTTATTAATATTGTTAATGGTTCTGGTGGGAAAATCGGTAAATTCCTTACAACTCATCCATTAGTTAGAAAAGTTGCATTTACAGGTGAAACTTCAACTGGTCAAATGATTATGCAATATGCTACAGAAAATATTATTCCTTCTACACTTGAACTTGGTGGAAAATCACCAAATATCTTTATGGAATCAATTATGGATAAAGATGATGAATTCTTTGACAAAGCTATTGAAGGTTTAGTGTTATTCGCATTTAACTCAGGTGAAGTTTGTTCTTGTCCTTCAAGAGCATTAATTCAAGAATCAATTTATGAACCATTTATGGCTAGAGTATTAGAAAGAGTAAAAGCTATTACTCAAGAAAATCCATTGGATCCTGCAACTAAAATGGGAGCTCAATGTTCTGTTTCTCAAAAAGAGAAAATTCTTTCTTATATCAAAATTGGTAAAGAAGAAGGTGCTGAATGTTTAATTGGTGGAGATGCTTATGATAATAAAACTTTCCCTAATGGAAACTACATTCAACCAACAATCTTCAAAGGTCATAATAAAATGAGAATCTTCCAAGAAGAAATCTTTGGACCTGTTTTAGCTGTTACTACATTTAAAGATGAAGCAGAAGCATTGGAAATTGCAAATGATACTATCTACGGATTAGGTTCAGGTGTATGGTCAAGAGATGCTCATCAATTACATAACATTTCAAGAGGACTTGAAGCTGGTAGAGTTTGGGTAAATTGTTACCACTTATACCCATCACATGCATCATTTGGTGGATATAAAAAATCAGGTATCGGTAAAGAAACTCATATGATGGTATTAAATGCATATAGACATACTAAAAATATTTTAACTTCTTACTCAAAAGATGCATTAGGATTCTTTTAGGCCTTAAGCTTAAAACAGATTATAAAAAAGGTATAGAAAGTATTTTCTATACCTTTTTTTTTAGTTATACTTTAAAATACAAAAGGATTTAAAATGAGTATAGAAAGATTAGCTGTAACTAATGCAGCTGCTAAAGTTATTGAAGAGTTAAAAAAAGAACATGGTGAATTGGTTTTTAACCAAAGTGGTGGATGTTGTGATGGCTCTGCTCCAATGTGTTATGCAAAAAGTGATTTTTATATGCCTTCTAGAAATATTAAATTAGGTGAAATTTGTGGTGTAGAGTTTTATATGGCAGAAGATCAATTTAAATACTTTAAACATTCTCATATAACTATAGACGTTAAAGAAGAAAAAGGTGCTTTTGGTAACTCTTTTTCATTAGAAATAGATTTAGGTTATCAGTTTATAACAGTTTCTAGAATATTTACAGATGAAGAATATGCAAAATTAAGTGATGAAGAAAAATAAATAAATAAAAAATAGGAAAAGAGTATTCCTATTCTTTATCTTCATTGGTAATCAATGCCAAGTTAGTTAAATCATATTTTTGAAGTAAATCTAATACTTTAATAACTCTTTGGTACTCAACTTTTTTATCAATTCTTACTATTACAGATTTTCTTTTATTTTCAATTTCTTTTAAATTATCTTCTAATGACTCAAAAGATACTTCAATTCCTTTAATAGCAAGTTTTGAAGAGCTAAGTTCTATAAAAACTTGATCTTTATCTACTTCCATTTCTTTTGCGCTAGAGCTTGGTAAGTCAAGAATCAATGCTAATTCTTCTTTTTTAAAAACAGAACTTACAATAAAAAATATCAATAGAATAAAAACAACATCAATAATAGGTGTTAAATCTAATCCTAATGTTTCTCTTCTTTTCATATTATTTAGAACCAACTATTTCTTTTTTAGCTTTTAGCTCAATGCCATCAAGCATAGAAATAAAATGATTATATGCAATTTGATGAGGTATTGCTACTATTAACCCAGCAATTGTAGTAATCAATGCAATTGAAATTCCATTTGAGAAAATAGTAGGATCTCCTAAACCATTTTTTGTAATAGCTTCAAAAGATTTATATACACCAAATACTGTTCCTAATAAACCTAATAGTGGAGCAATAGTCGCAATATTTTTTATTAAAGTTAGTCCAGTTTCAAGCTTTTTAACTTCATATTCTATTTGTGAAAATATAGTTGACTTACTATCTAAATCTATTTTATTTTTAATTTTTGCTAACATTGCATTTTTTCTAGGAAGTGTGAAAAATTTCCAAAAAATTATTGTAAAACCAATTGTATTAAGTGCAATTAGAATATAAACAATGATTCCACCTTTATCAATATAATCCATTAATGTCATAATTACCCCATAATTTTTTCCTAATTGTACAAAAACTTTGTTAATAGATGGTACAATTTTGGATGAATTATACAAATTCCCCAATAGAACAAATCACATTTAACAATCAAAACTTCTTTATAAAACGAGATGACTTATTACATAAGAATTTTTCAGGAAATAAAGCTAGAAAGTTTTACTATTTTTTGCAAAATGATTTTAATAATATTAAAAAAGTTGTATCTCATGGTTCTGCTCAATCAAATGCAATGTATTCTCTTTCTTGTCTTTGCAAAATTAGGAACTGGAAGTTTGATTATTATGTTGATCATATTGCTTCATATATAAAAGAAAATCCAATAGGTAATTATAAAGAGGCTTTAGAAAATGGCATGAATATTATTGAAAATGATATTCCATTAAAATTTGATGAAAATACGCTTTTTATACCAGAAGGTGGAGCATTAAAAGAAGCTAAATATGGAATAAAAATATTAGCAGATGAGATTATATCTTGGGCAAAACAAACAAATCAAGTAAATAAAGATAATCTAAAAATTTTTTTACCATCAGGAACAGGAACTACATCTTTATATTTACAAAAATATCTACCCTTTGAAGTTCTTACTTGTGCTTGTGTTGGAGATAGTGAGTATTTAGAAAAACAATTTTTACAATTAGAAGAACAAAATCATCCTACAATTTTAAAAATGGATAAGAAATACCATTTTGGAAAACTTTATAAAGAGTTTTATGAAATACATAAAGAATTGAAAAAACAGACAAATATTGAATTTGATTTTCTTTATGATTGTCTTGGATGGTTATGTGTAAATAAGCATTTAAAGCAAAAAGAAAAAAATATTTTATATATCCATCAAGGTGGATTATTAGGCAACATTTCAATGCTTCAAAGATATAAATACAAATATGATAAATAGAGATATAAAAGTTTTACATAACTTTAGATATAATCGCTAACTATGAAAAAGAACAATATAATATTAATAGGTTTTATGGGTGTTGGTAAGGGTACAATTGCAAGAGGATTAGTAAAAAAATCTTCGATGTTTGCGATTGATACTGATGATTTAATTGAAAGTATGGAAAATCGGAAAATCAAAAAAATTTTTGAGCTTGATGGTGAACCTTATTTTAGAAATTTAGAAAAGAAAACAGCTCTCTGGTTGGAAAATAATGTTTCAAATACTATTATTTCAACTGGTGGTGGATTTTATAAACAAGAAAATATTAATAGTATTGGGAAAATAGTTTATTTAAAATCTTCATTTCAAGGTATTTTAGACAGAATTAATGCCTGTGCTAATGCAGAAAAAAAATTAAAGAAAAGACCATTATTACAAAATCTAGAAGAAGCTACAAAATTATATAACTCAAGAATAAGTGATTATGAAAGAGTATCAGATATTGTAATTGATGTTGAAAATAAAGACTTAGAAAATATTGTTGAAGAGATATTAGGACAAATTTAAATGAAAATAATTAATATAGAAGATTCAAATTTTAAAGAAGAGTTTGATGGAATTCTTGCACGTGCAAAAAGTGATATAAAAGGTGTTTCCTCAATTGTTACAGGTATTATTGATGAAATTGTAGAAGAAGGAAATATTGCTCTTAAAAGACATATTTCAAAGTTTGATAAATGGGAAGTAAAAGAAGATACTGAGCTTCTAATAAAAACTTCTGATATGGAAGATGCATATAATAATATAGATGATAAATTAAGAGCAGCATTACATACTGCTTATGATAGAATTAAAAAATATCATGAAAAACAACTTCCTAAATCATGGGTTGATTTTGAATCAAATGGAACTATTTTAGGTCAAAAAGTATCAGCTGTTGATAGAGCAGGGCTTTATATTCCTGGTGGAAAAGCTGCATATCCTAGTTCACTTTTAATGAATGCAATTCCCGCAATTGTTGCTGGTGTTGAAGAAATAGTTGTATGTACTCCAACTCCTAATAATGAAGTAAATGAATTATTATTAGCAGCATGTCACCTTTGTGGAATTAAAAAAGTATATAAAGTAGGTGGAGCTTCAGCGATTGCAGCTATGGCTTATGGAACACAAACAATTTCTAAAGTTGATGTAATAACAGGACCTGGTAATATTTTTGTAGCAACTGCTAAGAAACTGGTATTTGGTGAAGTTAATATTGATATGATTGCAGGACCTTCTGAAATTGGAATTTTAGCAGATTCAAGTGCAAAACCAAAATACCTAGCAATTGATTTATTATCACAAGCTGAGCATGATGAAATGGCTAGTTCTATTATGATTACAAGTGATGCAAAAATTGCAGAAGAAACTAGTACTGAAGTAGAAAAGTATCTTAAAACGCTTAAAAGAGAAACAATTGCTAGAACTTCTATTGAAAATAGAGGAGCTATTATTGTGACTTCTTCTATTGAAGAAGCAATAGATCTTATGAATGAAATTGCTCCAGAACACTTAGAAGTAATGACAGCAAATGCATTTGAATTATTACCATATATTAAACACGCAGGTGCAATTTTCTTAGGTGAAAATACTCCTGAACCTATTGGCGATTATATAGCAGGTCCAAACCATACACTTCCAACAGGAAGTACAGCTAAATTTTATAGTCCATTAAATGTAGAAAATTTTATGAAAAAAAGTTCAATTATTAACTTTTCAAAAAATGCTATAAATGAACTTGGAGAAGCTTGTGCTTTATTAGCTGATACAGAAGGTTTAACAGCTCATGCAAAATCTGTAAGAGTTAGATTAGAAGATAAATAAATTTAATAAAATAAATAAAATAAGGAAAATAAATGTCAGTTTTTAATGATTGGTTAAGTGAAGATGAAGATGATATATTTATGGGAAGTCCTAAATCAAAATTTTTTGATGTAAGTAGAACAGCATCAGAAGATATTGTAAATGAAGAATGGGATAAAGTAATTGAAAAAGTTGCAATTTTAGAGTTGATGCTTTCTGAAGGGAAAGGTGAAGACTTTGAGATTAATCAAGTTATTAAACAATATTTATTTGATAATGAAGAAAAAGTAAACGCAGTAAAAAAAGGTTTATACGTTGAGTTTACGGGTGAGATTATTTGTAGATTAGATTCATAAGGTAAGTTAAGTGGAAGAGTTAGAAGCTGTAAAAAGTCAAATTAAAGAGTTTGTAAGAGATTGTAATGATAAGAAAAGTTTAGAACTTTTAGAGAAACTAGCAACTGGAAAGATGTTACGTTCTAAGCTTATTCTAAAAATTGCAGGTGTAAATGAAGAGAGTATAAAATTATGTGCAATTGTTGAAATGATTCATGCAGCCTCACTTTTACATGACGATGTTATAGATGAGTCAGATACAAGAAGAGGTAAACCTTCTGTGAATGCACTTTATGATAATAAAACATCTATTATGTTTGGTGATATTTTATATTCAAGAGCCTTTACACAGCTTACTTTTATGGACAAAAAAATTGCTTTTACAGTTTCTAATGCTGTAACACTTTTAAGTGTTGGAGAAATGTTAGATGTTGATTTAACAAATAGCTTTAATACTTCATATGAAAAATATAATGATATGATTTATAAAAAAACTGCATCATTAATTGAAGCAGCAGCAAAATCAGCAGCAATTTTAGCTGGTTTAGATGAAGATAAATATGCACTTTATGGAAGAAATTTAGGTCTTGCATTTCAAATGATTGATGATATTTTAGATATTACGCAAGATAGTGTAACTTTAGGTAAACCTGCAATGTTAGATTTTGTTGAAGGTAAAGTTACTATTCCTTATCTTTTATTACATGAAAGATTACAAGATAAATCAAAATTAGAAGAATTATATAAAAAACAGTTAAATGAAGAAGAATCTTCTTGGATTAAAAAACAAATGAGCGAAACAAATGCTTTAGAAGATTCAATTAAAATGGCTAAAGATATTGGAAATGAAGCAATAGAAGCAGTAAAAAATGAAAAAAATAGTGATACTTTAATTTTTATAATGAAGGCTATGATTGAGAGAGAGTTTTAGATGAGTTATTTGATTATTAGTTTTTCCCATAAGAATACAGATATTGAAATGAGAGAAAAACTAGCCTTTGGATCAGATGAGGATAAAGATAGGTTTTTAAAAATAATTTTAGGGAATAATCTCACTAAAGAAGCAGTTTTATTATCAACTTGTAATAGAGTTGAAATAATTACAAAATCTTTAAACGCACATACAAGTGCAAAATTAATTTTAAAAGAGTTATCTAAATACTCAGGTGTTGATTATGCACTTTTATATAAACGTGCAGATATTTATGATAATGATGGTGCAGTTCATCATCTTTTTTCAGTAGCTTCTGCTCTTGATTCACTAGTAATTGGTGAAACGCAAATTGTAGGACAGTTAAAAGATGCCTTTAGGTTTTCACAATCAAAAGGTCATTGTTCGCAAGGTGTTACAAGAATTATGCATTATGCTTTTAAATGTGCTGCAACAGTTAGAAATGCAACATCATTAGGAACAGGTTCTGTATCAGTAGCTTCGACAGCAGTTGCAAAAGCCAAAGATATTATAAAAAATACTAAGGGTGTAAAAGCACTTGTAATTGGTGCTGGGGAAATGAGTGAATTAACAATTAAACACTTATTATCTTCAGGTTTTGATGTGATTTTAACAAGTCGGAATATTAAAAAAGCACAAGTTTTAGCAAATACTTTTGAGCAAAATGTTGATGTTGCACCTTATGAAAGTTTAACTACATTATTAGGTCAAGTACCTATTATGATAACTGCAACTTCTGCACCTTATCCAATAATTACAGAAAATAATACACCAGATGTTAATTTTGCTAGACATTGGTTTGATATAGCAGTACCTCGTGATATTGATGATATTAATAAAAACGGTTTAGAAATATATTCAGTAGATGATTTACAAGATATTGTAAATGAAAATATGAGTTTACGTGCAACTCAAGCTAAAACTGCATATTCAATAGTAAGTAAAATGTCTTTAGAATTTTATGATTGGTTAAAGTCTTTAGATATTGAACCTGTTGTAAAAAATCTTTATGTAAAAGCTGAAAATGTAATAGATAAAAAAGTAGAACACGCAATAAAAAAAGGTTTTATAAAAGCAGAAGATGAAGAAAATATAAGAAAACTTTGTCAAACAGTTATAACTGAATATTTACATACTCCTTCAAAAAGATTAAAAAATATTTCTAAAAATATGGAATGTGATATTGTTGTAGGAACAATACAAAATATGTTTGAATTAGATAATGATGAAAACATTGAACAATATAAATGTGAACATTTATCAAAAAATTAAAAATAGGATAAACATTAATGAAATTTAGTAGATTATTTATGCCAACAACTAAAGAAGCTCCAAAAGATGCTTCATTAGCATCTCACCAATATCTAATAAGAGGTGGGTTTATCAATCAAACTGGTGCTGGAATTTATGATTTTTTACCACTTGGTAAAATCGTTCTTGAAAAAATAAAAGCAATAGTAAAAGAAGAAATGGACAATGCAGGTTGTAATGAAGTTCAAATGGGATTTGTTACACCGTTATCATTTTGGGATGAATCAGGTCGTTCTACACAAATGGGATCTGAACTTCTTAAGTTCAAAGATAGAAAAGGTACTGAGTATGTTCTATCACCAACAAATGAAGAAGCTGCTGTAAATATTGTAAAAAATAGAATTACTTCTTATAAAGATTTACCTCTTAATATTTATCATATAAATTTAAAATTTAGAGATGAAGCTAGACCTAGATTTGGACTTATGAGAGGAAGAGAATTCTTAATGAAAGATGCTTATTCTTTCCATAGTTCACAAGAAGATTTAGTAAGAGAATTTAATCTTATGGAAGAAACGTATAAAAAAATCTATAATAGATTAGGTTTAGAATTTAGAATTGTTGATGCAGATAGTGGTGCTATTGGTGGAAGCGGTTCAAAAGAATTTATGGTTTTAGCTGATTCAGGTGAAGATACTATTGTTGTATGTCCTGATTGTGAATATGGTGCAAATATTGAAGCAGCTACAAGAGCTAAAAAAGATGTTCCTACTTGGTATGAAAATTCTGATGCACCTGAATCTATGTCAAAGGTTTTAACACAAAATTTAAAAACAATAGAAGACTTAGCAAACTTTTTAAATATTCCAAAAGCTCAAAATATTAAAGCAGTAATGAAAAGAGCTGTTTATGAAAAAAGTAGCGAAGCTGTTATTTTCTTTGTAAGAGGTGATGATGAATTAGAAGAAACAAAAGCTTGTAATAGTATTGGTGCTTTAGAATTAGCTGATATTAGTGAAGATGAACTAAAAGATGCAGGTTTAACTCCTGGTTATTGTGGACCATTTAATTTACCTGAAGGAATTAAATTTGTAATTGATAGTGAATTAGAAAATGAAAAAGGATTAGCATGTGGTGCTAATGAAGAAGATTATCATTTAGTAAATACAGATTTATCATTATTAAAAGATGCTAAATATGCTGATTTAATTGCTGTTCAAGAAGGTGATATTTGTTCTTGTTGTGGTGGAAAATTAGAGTATACTAAAGGTATTGAAGCTGGACACATTTTCCAATTAGGAAATAAATATAGTGAAGAAATGGATGCTAAATTTTTAGATCAAAATGGAAAAGCACAATCTTTTATTATGGGATGTTACGGTATTGGAATTTCTAGATTAGTAGCAGCTGTAATTGAACAAAATCATGATGATAAAGGTTGTATCTGGACTAAAACTACAACTCCTTTTATGGTTGATGTAATTGTATCTAGTGCAAAAAAAGAAGATGAATTAAATGCAGGATTAAAAATCTATGAAGATTTAAAAAATGCAGGAATCTCAACAATAATTGATGATAGAAAAAAAGAAAGATTTGGTTTTAAAATGGGTGATTTTGAACTAATTGGTTTTCCTTATGCAGTTGTAGTTGGTAAAAAATTACAAGATGGATTAGTAGAAATTGTAGATAGAAAAAATACAGCAGAAAAAATTGAAGTTTCAATTGATGATGTTGTATCAACATTACAAAAATTAATATAAATAGGAAAATAAAAAATGAACGAATATTTTGATCAGGAAAAAATACAAGGTATAGTGCAGAGTGTTATACCTTATGCAATTAATTTTCTTATTGCAATTGCAATATTTATTATTGGTAAATGGATAGCTAGAAAAATTACAAATGTAGTTGTTCTTTTATTAAATAAAACAAATAGTATTGATGTAACTTTAGTTAAATTCTTTGAAAGTATAATTTATTATATTTTAATGATTGTTGTTGTTTTAACAGCTTTATCAAAAGTTGGTGTAGAAACTACATCTTTCTTTGCAATACTAGGGGCTGCTGGTTTAGCTATTGGTCTTGCACTTAAAGATTCACTTGGTAATTTTGCTTCAGGTGTAATGTTGATTATGTTTAAACCTTTTAAAGTAGGTGATTTTGTTACAGTTGCTGGTGTTTCAGGAAGTGTAAAAGAAATATCAATATTTAGCTCAATTATTATTACAGGTGATAACCAAAAAATGATTGTTCCAAATGGTGCAATTACATCAGGGACTATTGTAAACGTAAATGCTAATCCTACAAGAAGAGTTGATTTACTTGTTGGTATTGGTTATGAAGATGATATTAAAAAAACAAAAGAGTTATTAACTAATATTTTAGAAAGTGAAGATAGAATCATTCAAAATAAAGGTTTAACAGTTGCAGTTTCAGAATTAGCTGATTCTTCTGTTAATTTTGTTGTTCGTGCTTGGGTTAATACTCCTGATTATTGGGCTGTAAAATTTGCCTTAACAGAACAAGTTAAATTAAGATTTGATAAAGAAGGAATTTCAATTCCTTACCCTCAACAAGATGTTCACATCCATAACCAAGCCTAATATTCCTGAAGTATTAGAAGAAATTATTACTGACCTACAAGAAATAGGAGCTATTCCTATTTTAGTAGGTGGTTGTGTTCGTGATAGTTTTTTAAATATTCCTTGTAAAGATTATGATATTGAAATCTTTGGGATAAACTCTCTTGAATCTATTGAAAATTCATTAAATAAATTTGGTAATGTTAAACAAGTAGGAAAATCATTTGGGGTTTTAACTTTAAATGTAGAAGGTTTTGATTTTGATTTTGCATTAGCAAGAACAGAAAAAAAAACTGGAATAGGTCATGGAGATTTTATTGTATGTACTAATGAAAGTTTGTCATATAAAGAAGCTGCCCTAAGACGTGATTTTACTATTAACTCAATTGGATATGATCTTATTAATAATGAGTTTTTAGATCCTTTTAGTGGAATTGAAGACTTAAAGAATAATATTTTAAGACATATAAATGATGATACATTTATTGAAGACCCTTTAAGAGTTTATCGAGCAATTCAATTTACTTCAAGATTTGAATTTGAAATTGATGATAAAACAAAAGAGCTTTGTAAAAAAATGGTTTTAGATGATGAATTAAAATATCTCCCAAAAGAAAGGGTTTATGAAGAATTCAAAAAACTTTTTTTAAAATCAAAAAAACCATCAATTGGATTTTCTTTATTAAAAGACTTAGGTGTTTTAAAATACTTTCCAGAACTAAAAGCTTTAGTAGGTTGCAAACAAGATAAGCAATATCATCCAGAAGGTGATGTTTGGATTCATACCTTAATGACTTTAGATGAAATGGCAAAAATAATAAAAGAAGAAGAAATAGAAGATGAATATAGAATTTTATATCTTTTTTATGCAGAACTTTGCCATGATTTAGGTAAGCCTTATTGTTCAAATGAAATTAATGGAAAAATAACATCTTATAAACATGAAAGTCTAGGAATTGAACCTACAAAAACATTTTTGGCTAGACTTACAAATGAAAAAAAATTTGTTGATTTAATTTTACCATTAGTTAAAAATCATTTAGCACCATTTCAATTATACTTAGCAAACTCTTCATTAAAAGCTGTAAAAAGATTATCTCTAAAAGTTAATATTGAAGATTTATGTTTAGTTTGCTTAGCTGATTGTCTAGGTAGAGATATAGAAGATAAAGAAAAATGCCCAAAAGCAACATCATGGTTATTAAATCAAGCAAAAGAGTTGAATATAGAAAATACTGCATTAAAACCATTTGTTTTAGGCCGTGATTTAATCAAGCTTGGACTTAAACCCTCAAAAGAGTTTAAGGAGATTTTAGATTTTGCTTTAGATTTACAAATTGATGAGAATTTAGATAAAAGTGAAATTATAGACAAAATTATAAATAAGTATATTAAGGTCTAATAATAGTATTTTCACTTCCATTTACAACATGAAAAATTGTTACATTATATTTTTTAGCATAATATTTAAGTAATAATTTTTGTAATGTTGGTTCAATTGATGGTGTAAACCATGCATTATTTGATGTGGCTATCATATATTTTATATCACCAATATTCTCAAAAATTTTATCTGTTGTTGCTTCATAACATATAGCATTTCTAAATTTTTGTCCTTTTATTTCAAAATCACTTGGTTTTAAAGCTTTTGAATAATCTTGTGCACCATCATAAAAAATATCATTTATTAAAGTTACAAAGAATTTTGGAAGTGGTATTTCCTCACCAAAGGGAACTAAAACTAGTTTTTTAGCAATTTGTACATTACCTTTTGAAATATAATATGTAGCATTAAAAAATTGATTATTTTCTAAATATATAGAACCTGTAATAATATCAATTTTATATGATTTATCTTTTAATCTATTTAGTATTAAATCTTTTCTATTTAATACTGTAGGGAAAGCTGTTTCAGGTAAGATTATTAAATCTTTTCTATTAGAAATTGCAGTATTTATCTTCTCAAAATTCTTTTCATATATAGTATTTCTATAATTCTTTTCCCATTTTAAATCTTGGTCTATATTTAATTGTGGCATTGAAATTCTTGCATTTGGATTACTATTAGAATTATTAATTTGCAAATTGAGTGCAAAAAATAGAGGTAAGATTGATAAAAATTTCATTTTCTTTAATTTTATTAGCATATATAGTGAAATTAAAATTAATGCAAAATCTTCTTTTGAAGTACCAAAATAAGAATCTATAAATAATAATTCAAACTTCATCCAATTAAAACCAAATGGTGCAATAAAAGTAAAAGCAAATATTAAAAATAATCTAAAGTGGGTTTTATCATATATTGTAAAAAATAGAAATATTAAACCGTAAACAAGGCCTATTGCAAGAAGTAAAATTGGAGTTAGATAGATTAATTCATAATATTTTAAACTAAGAACCATCCAATAAAACCATAGAATACCAATAAAAAAACCTGCATAAAACATTGCTTTTCTTGGAATTGTAAGTAAAAAATATAATCCTGCTAGGCCTAAAATAGTATTAATTAATCTATATTCAATATTAAAATAGCTTAAGTATATAAATGCACTTGATAAAATAGCTGTTGCCAAGCCTTTTATTATGAAATTTTTGTTAAAATTATCGCGTTTTAGTAAAAACATAATAAACTACTTATAGAAAGGAAATTTAATGGATAGTTCAAGTACTGATTTAATAAGCTCATTATTACCTCTTGTTGCATTATTTGCAATATTTTACTTCTTAATTATTAGACCACAACAAAAACAAGCGAAAGCTCATAAAGAAATGGTTGCTAATTTAAAGAAGGGTGATAAGATTGTAACAAATGGAGGCTTAATGGTAGAAGTTTCTGCTGTAACAGATGATAGTCTTACAGTTAAAAACAGTGATGGCTCAGAAATGAAGCTTGTTAAAGAATTCGTTTCTAAACTTTTAGAAGACTAAATTTCATTATTTAAAACATGTAATTATCTTACATGTTTTATACTTCAAATAAAAATCCCCTTACTAAGGACCAAGATTGAAAATCTTTAATTATAGACTTGTCATTTTTGCATTAAGTATTATTTTTGGTGTTGCTTTTGCAATTCCATCTTTTATGCAAACTGACAGTGGAAAAAAAATATCTCTAGGACTTGATTTACAAGGTGGCCTTCATATGCGACTTGGTGTAAATACTAACGAAGCAGTAACATCTAAAATCAAAACAATTGCTACATCTATAAAATATTATGCTGATGATGAAGACTTACTAATTGATGGTTTATCTATTGACAATGAAAGTGTTAGTTTCACTATTTTAGACAAAGATGAAATTCCAAAAATGGATGAGATGTTAAAGCAAATAAAAGGTCTTGATATTTCAAAAGATGAATTATCATATACTTTAAAATTAACTGCTGCAGATATAGCTAAAACAGAAGATTTAGCAGTATCTCAAGCAGTTGAAACAATTAGAAATAGACTTGACCAATTTGGACTTGCTGAGCCTTCTGTTGTAAGACAAGGTGCAACTGATATAGTTGTAGAATTACCTGGTATTAAAACATTAGCAGAAGAAAAAGCAGCAAGAGAATTAATCTCAAAACCAGCAAAATTAGAACTAATGGAAGTTGATGAACAAAGAGCTGATCAAGTTTATACTCTTTCAAGATCACAAGCTTCTGAATATGGTGATATAATTTTAGAAGATACTAAAGATGCTAATACAAAATATTTAGTAAAAGAGATTCCTATTTTAAATGGTTCTCAAGTAATAGATGCTCAAGTTGCATTTGATCAAAGTAATCAAGCGATTATTAACTTTACATTAAATTCAACAGGTGCTAGAATATTTGGAGATTTCACAGGTAAAAGTATAGGGAAAAGACTAGCTGTTGTTTTAGATGGAAAAGTTTATTCAGCACCAAATATTAGAGAAAGAATCGGTGGTGGTTCAGGACAAATATCTGGTGGATTTACATTAGTTGAAGCTGGAAATGTTGCTATTGCTTTAAGATCAGGTGCATTACCTGCTTCAGTTAATTTATTAGAAAAAAGATCAGTTGGTCCATCTTTGGGTGCTGATTCTATTAAAGCTTCATTAATTGCTTTAATTTCAGGTCTAGCAATTGTATTTTTCTTTATGATAGTTTATTACAGACGTGCAGGTGTTATTGCGAATATTGCATTAATTACAAATATCTTTATAATAATTTCTGTTATGGCAATGTTTGGAGCTACTTTAACTTTACCTGGTATGGCAGGAATTGTATTAACAGTTGGTATGGCTGTTGATTCGAATGTTATTATTAATGAAAGAATTAGAGAATTATTAAAATCAGGTGTTTCAGTTACAAAAGCTATTGAAGATGGATATTCAAATGCAATGAGAGCAATCTTAGATGCTAATGTTACAACACTTTTAGTTGCCGTGATTTTATATGCATATGGTACAGGACCTATAAAAGGATTTGCTGTAACTATTTCTATTGGTATTTTAGCTTCGATGTTAACTGCTATTTTAGGTACTCATGGTATTTATGAAGCATTACTTGGAAAAATATCAAAAGATAAAGACTTAAAAAAATGGTTTGGAGTTAACTAATGGAATTTTTTAAATCAGATAAAATTTATAATTTTATGGGAAAAAGATTACCTTTCCTAGGTTTCTCTTCTTTACTAATTATTGCTTCAATTGTTTTATTATTAACAAAAGGTGTAAACTTTGGTATTGATTTTGAAGGTGGAACTATTGTTCAAGCAAAATATGAACAAAAAGCACCAGTTAATCAAATTCGAGATATATTAAAACAAACAGATTATAAAAATGCAACAATTACAGAATTTGGAAGTGCTGAAGAAGTAATAATTAGAATTACAGGTTCATCATCTAGTATTACAAATGATATTGGTGATGAAATACATAAAATTCTAAAACCAACTGGTAATTTTGAAATCAGAAGAGTTGATATTGTAGGACCAAAAGTTGGTGGAGAATTAAGAGAAAAAGGTCTTATGGCCTTTGGCTTGTCTTTGATTGTAATTCTAGCTTATGTATCGTTTAGATTTGAGTGGAGATTTGCAATTGCATCTATTTTAGCATTAGCACATGATATTATAATTGCACTTGGAGCAATTAGTTTATTTAGTATAGAAGTTAATCTTGATATTTTAGCTGCTGTTCTTACACTTTTAGGATACTCATTAAATGATACTATTATTGTCTTTGATAGAGTTAGAGAAAGTGTTCAAAGTTCAAAAGAAGATGTTTTAGAAAAACTTGTAAATGAATCTGTAAGTAAAACATTATCAAGAACTACACTTACATCATTAACTACATTTTTTGTTGTTGCAACACTTTACATATTTGGTGGAGAGATTATTAATGGATTTGCCTTTACAATGCTTGTAGGTATTATTGTTGGAACTTATTCATCAATATTTGTCGCATCATCATTCTTAGTTCAACTAAAATTTTCAATTAATGATTTTAGAACAAAAGAAGCAAGTAAATTAAAAAGACAAAAAGAAAAAGATAAAATGAGAGCAATGTACGAACAAGGTACAATATAAGTATTTTAAATCTAATTTTTATAAAAAGGCTAAGAAGTTTCTTCTTAGCCTTTTTTTATGTTTATAATAACTCTTTTTAATAATAGTTGATATAAAATAAAAATATTGATTTATATGAATACTTTGGAGATCAAATGCAAGAGAAAAATCCTTTTTTTAATAAGCTAAAAATATATAAAAACACCTTTGATAAAATCACATCTAATAATGGTAAGGATTGGGTATTAGCTTTTATTTGGATAATAATTCTTCAACTTATTTCAAGTATTCTAGAATATGAATATTTAGATATTGGAAAATCTTATATTTTTCATATGGAAGAGAGTGTTTATAAAGAATTATTGATTTCTGCTATATTTGTTATATTTATTTGGTATTGCATTTGTAGTTTTATTTTTATGCATAGAAAGCAATTTATAACTTTAGCTTTATATGGTTCGGTTTGTATTTATTTAGCTATTACTCATGATTTAACTTTTAATTTATTACTTCATAATTTAAATCCATTTGAAATAGGTATTGATGGTTTTGGATTTTATATGATTTCTCAGTTGATATTAAAATTTATTATTATTTACTTATTTATAAAAATATTAATATCTATAAAAAATAAAAAACTTATGAACTAACTTCCATACCTAAGCTTAGCTTATATTGACAGATTATAAAGCAATTTATTATCAAAACTTAGCTATTATCACGAACAAATTAAAAGTAAAGCTATAAAAGGATTAAAATGGATTGGGGTAAAGTAACTTATATATTTTTCTCACTAATGTCTCTTACAACTACTGCAGGTTTTTTATATGAACAAAATGAAATAGCTTTGTTTATAGCAACTGGAGTAAATGTAATATCTACAATTTTAAAACTAGGCGTTAAAAATTTACTTGCTGCTGAATTACTAGCAAGTTCATTAGTTGCTGATTTACATCTGATTCCGGCGTTTATGGTTTTAACTTTTATGAATAATATATCTTTAGCAATTTCATTAGCTATTGGTGCAATTGTTGCAAATATTTTCTCAATAGCATTAGCATTAATAGAAAGCGCAAAGAGTCAAGATAAGGATGAATTTTAATGGAATATAATGCAAAAGTAATAGAGAATAAATGGCAAAAATTTTGGAGCGAAAATAAATCTTTTGAACCAAGTGATGATCAAAGTAAAGAAAAAAAATATATTTTAAGTATGTTCCCATATCCAAGTGGAAGAATCCATATGGGACATGTTAGAAACTACTGTTTAGGTGATGCTTTTGCTAGACATTTTAGAAAGTCAGATTTTAATGTATTACATCCAATTGGATGGGATAGTTTTGGAATGCCAGCTGAAAATGCAGCTATTAAACATAAATTACATCCTAAAAAATGGACTTATGAAAATATAGATTATATGAGAGATGAGTTAAAAGCATTAGGTTTATCATTCTCAGAAACTAGAGAATTCGCAACTTCTGATGAATTATATACTAAATGGGAACAAGAATTTATTATAAAAATGTTTGAGGAAGGTTTATTATATAGAAAATCAGCAACAGTAAATTGGTGTCCTCATGATTTAACAGTTTTAGCAAATGAGCAACTTGAAGAGGGTTGTTGTTGGAGATGTGGAACAGAAGTTGTGCAAAAAGAAATGCCTGGATATTATATTGGTATTACAAAATATGCACAAGAATTACTTGATGATTTAGATGGATTAAAAGATACTTGGCCATCACAAGTTCTTACAATGCAAGAAAATTGGATTGGTAGAAGTGAAGGTTTAGAATTTAAACTTGAATTATCAAAAGATTCTAAAAATAAATTAAATAGAGCCTTTTCTAAATATTTAGTATTTACAACAAGACCTGATACAATTTATGGAATTTCTTATTCAGCATTAGCTCCTGAACATCCAATTGTAAAATATATATTAGAGCATAAATTACTTCCAGATAATAAACTTGAAGCAATTAAAAAAATGCAAAAAGTAAGTGAACGAGATAGAGCAACGCAAGATAAAAAAGGAGTTTCTTTAGAAATTGATGTAATGCATCCATTAACAGGTGAAAAAATTCCAGTATGGGTTGCTAACTTTGTATTAGCATCTTATGGTGGTGGTGCAGTTATGGCTGTACCTGCTCATGACCAAAGAGACTTTGAATTTGCAAAACAATATGATTTACCAATAAATCAAGTTATTGTAGGAAAAGATGGAATAATTGAAAAACAAACAGAAGCATTTACAGGTGAAGGTGAATTAATTAATTCTGAAAGTTTTACAGGATTAAAAAATACAAAAGCTAAAAAAGCAATTCTTTATCATTTTGAACAAAATTCTTTAGGAATTAAACAAGTTAATTTCAAATTAAGAGATTGGGGTGTTTCAAGACAAAGATACTGGGGAGCTCCTCTTCCTTTTGTACATTGTCCTGATTGTGGTTTAGTTCCTGAAAAAATAGAAAACTTACCAATTGCATTACCTGAAGATGTAGAAATTACAGGTGAAGGAAATCCTTTAGATACTCATCCTACATGGAAGCACACATCTTGTCCAAAATGTGGAAAAGATGCTGTAAGGGAAACAGATACTTTAGATACATTTGTACAATCTTCTTGGTATTTCTTAAGATATGCAACAAATCCAAAAAAATGGGAAACAGAAGGAATTTCTAAAGCTGATAGTGATTACTGGATGGATGTTGACCAATATATTGGTGGAATAGAACATGCAATTTTACACCTTTTATATTCTAGATTTTTTACAAAAGCATTAAACTCTTTAGGATATACAAATTCAAAAGAGCCATTTAAAAGACTTCTTACACAAGGGATGGTTTTAAAAGATGGTGCTAAAATGTCAAAATCAAAAGGTAATGTAGTTGACCCTGATTTAATTGTAGATAAATATGGTGCTGATACTGCAAGATTATTTATGATGTTTGCTGCGCCTCCTACAAAAGAATTAGAGTGGAATGATTCAGCTGTTGACGGTGCATTTAGATTTATCAAAAAGTTCTTTGAAAGAGCTTCAAATGTTAGTGAAAATGGAATTAATACTTTTAAAGATATTGATCATAAATCATTAGATAAAGATGAAAAAAATGCTAGAAAAAAAGTATATGAAGCATTACAAAAATCAAATGAAGTATTTGATAAAACATATACATTTAATACGTTAATTGCTTCATCAATGGAAGCTTTAAATGCTTTATCATCTCAAAAAAATGAACAAATTTGGGCAGAAGGATATTATATTTTATCTAATATCTTAGAACCTATAATTCCTCATGCATGTTGGGAAATTTCAAATGAATTATTCAAAAAAGAAAATTTTGATAATAAAATTGAAGTAAAAGAAGAAGTATTCCAAATGGATTCACTTACTTTAGCAGTTACAATTAATGGTAAAAAAAGATGTGAGATTGAAGTAGAACCAAATGCTTCAAAAGAAGATATTTTAGCTATTGCAAAACAAAGTTCATTAAAATGGATTGAAGGCAAAGAGATTATCAAAGAAATTGTAGTTCCAAAAAAATTAGTAAACTTAGTAATAAAAGGATAATTAAAGTATGAAAAGTATAAATATTATTAAAAAAGTACTATTTGTACTTTTTACTTTAAGTCTTTGTTTTTTCACTTTTAGTGGATGTGGTTATAAACCTAGTACTTATTATGCGAAAAAAGAGCTTGCAGGAAAAGTATTTGTACGATTATATATTGATTTACAAGATCCAAGAAATGCTGTATTAATTAAAGATTCAATGAATCAATTATTAATACAAAAAATAGGTTCAAAACTTGTATATGATGAGAAATTAGCTGATACTATTATGGATTTAAGAATTCAATCAGTTTCAATGTCTACACTTCAATATGATGTTTCAGGTTATAATAAAGTTTATAGAGCAAAAGTAAATATTTCTGTAAAATATCATAAAAAAGCAGATAATATTACAAAATCTTTTTTAGTTGATGGTGAAAATGATTTCTCAATTGGAGATGATACAACTATTACTGATACAAAACGTTTTGATGCAATCGCCAAGGCTGCTGATGATGCACTTGAAGAAGTATTATCTAAAATTGCAGTAGCATCATTTAAAAAATAATAAATGCTAGTTGATTTTAAAAAAGCTTCATTAGCTCAATTTTTAGAGTTTAAAACTCTTTATTACGACAAGATAGATTTTACAATTGTAAAATCTTCTTGGGACTTACTTTCAAAAGAAATCACTCTTCCTTTTGTTATTCATATTGTTGGAACAAATGGGAAAGGAAGTACTGGAAGATTTTTAGCACATTATTTAAATAAAGCTAATTACAAAGTACTTCACTATAGCTCTCCTCATATTATAAAACTAAATGAACGTATTTGGATAAATGGAAGTGATGTATGCGATGAAGAACTTGAAATTGCACATAAATTTTTGCAAGAGTTATATCCTATTAACTTATTAGAAAAACTTACATATTTTGAATATCTAACTCTTTTATCATTTTACTTATCAAAAGATTGTGATTATCTTGTTCTAGAAGCAGGACTTGGTGGTGAATTTGATGCGACAAATGTTGTAGAAAATGATTTATCATTGATTACAACAATTGACTTAGATCATATGAGTTTTTTAGGAAATACAGTTGAAGAAATAGCTCAAACAAAAATGCGTTCAGTTGATAAAAAAATGTTAATTGGTTATCAAATACATAATAGTGTTTATCAAACAGCATTAAAAGTTAAAGAACAAATAAAAGAAGAAAGAAATAAAAATATTACAATCAAAAAAGTTGAGATTTTTGATAAATATCCTTTAAATAAAAATTTTGCAACATATTTAAAACGAAACTTACACCTTGTAATAAAATGCTTAGAAGAACTTAATATTCCTTTACATTTAGAATATTTTGATGATGTTGAACTATTTGGAAGATGTCAAAAAATAGCAAAAAATATAACTATTGATGTCGGTCATAATCCTTTGGCAGCTAGAGTTTTAAAAGAAGAATTTAAAGATAAAAAAATTACTTTAATATACAATTCTTATGCTGATAAAGATTATGAAAAAGTTTTAAGTATTTTAAAACCTATAATAAATAAAATAATCATAATAAATGTAGATGATAAAAGAATTGTTCCTAGAAATAATTTAGTAAAAATTATAGATAAATTAAATATAATAAAAGAAGATATAATCACAATTAATGATAATGAAGAATATTTAGTCTTTGGTTCATTCTTAGTTGTGGAAAATTTTTTATATCTAATTGGGACAAATAAAAAATAGCAAAATAATATAAATTATAGATTTAGGAAGGTAAATACAATGAAATCGAATAAAAAGCTAGTAATATTATTGTATAAGCCTTTATAATAGCGTATGATAAGTCTTGAACAAAAATTAAAGAATCTTTATTTACAAAAAGAAAATATAGAAATACAGATTAGAAAACTAGAATCAGAGATTAAAGAAGAAAAAAATCTTCAATCATTAAAAACTACATTTAATAAAAATGAAAAGATAGATATATTTAAATCTTTATTTGTAGCACGTTCTGATATTTATGCAAAAAAATGGATAAGTAAAGATGGAAATAAAAGTGGTTTTTATCCAGTAACACAAACCTTCCAAGGTGAAGATTATTTACCTATTACAAATAAAGAAATTGAAAGTCATCTAAGAGGCTTGATTCAACTATCAACATATTGTATTGATTCAAATAATATGTCTAAGTTTATAGCTTTTGAGCTTTTAGATGAAGATAAATTTAAATTACAAACAGTTTTAAACTCTTTAAATATAAGAGCTTATTTTGAATTGAATTCTTATAATTCTTTAGTAGCTTGGTTATTTTTGCAAGAGAATATTCCTTCAAAAATTGTTTATAATTTTGCAACATATATTTTGAAAAAAGCAAATATAAGTGCAAAAATATATCCAGATAAAGAGTTTGCAAATAAATCAAATCTTGGTAATAGTATTGAACTTCCTTTACATTTAAAAAATAGAAAAAAAAATAAAACAATATTTATAGATGCGAATACAAATAAGATATATGAAGATCAGTGGATTATTTTGAATAATGTACAAAAAATATCTAAGCAGATTGTTTACAATAATACACAAATTAGTAATAATACAGATGATGAAAAAGATTTTGGGAATATTGTCTTTCCTGTAAATTGTATTGATATGGTTTTATATGATTTTTTATATATTCCAACTGCAATGTTATCAAAAAGTTTAATTAATAAATTAAAATCTCTAGCTTCTTTTGAAAATCCACAAATAAAAGTATTATTAGGCTTACGAAAGCCTTTATATAATACACCAAGAGTAATACAAAGTTTTGAGGAAGATAATGTTCATTTAATGCTTCCAAGAGGACTCAAGGGTAAAGTATGTGAGTTCTTTAATAGCAATGGAGTTTCTTTTAAAATTGAAGATAAAAGATATTTTAATACAATTGAAACAAAAAAAGTACAGTTTAAATTAAGACCAGAACAAGAAGATGCAATAAATCAAATAAATAAAAATGATTTTTGTATTTGTGTAGCTCCTCCTGGTTTTGGTAAAACATTATTAGGTGCTAAGATGTTTGAATTAAGAGCTTGTTCAACATTAATTATTGTAAATAAAAATATGCTTTTAAACCAATGGATTGACAGATTTGTTGATTATTTTTCTTATGATAAAAAAGATATTGGTTATTTAGGTAAAAGTAAAAATAAATTAAATGGAAGTATTGATGTAGCAACAATGCAGAGTTTAAAAAATAATCCTGAGTATATTCATGATTATTCATTTGTAATTGTTGATGAATGTCATCATATTCCAGCTGTTACATTTGAGCAAATTATTAAGAATTTTAGAGGTAAATATATATTAGGTTTAAGTGCAACACCAAATAGAAAAGATGGATTACAACCAATTTTATATGAGCAATTAGGAGATGTGGCTTACGAATATAAGAAGAAAAGAACACATACAAATAAATTAGAAGTTATTCGAACTGATTTTATTTCTCAAGCTGATAATTATGCAAGTATTATAAATGAACTTTGTATTGATGAAAAGAGAAATAATTTAATTATCAATGCAATTAAAAGTAATATATCTAGAAAAATATTACTTTTAACAGATAGAATAGAACATATAAATATTTTAGAGCATTTATTAATGTTAGAAAATATTGATTGTGTGAGTATTCATGGAAGTATGAATAAAAAAGAACAAGTAGAAAATATGAATTTGGTCAAAGATAAATCTTTGATTCTAGCTAGTACTTCTTATTTTGGAGAAGGGATTGATTTTCCTCATTTAAATACAATTCTTTTTGCAACACCTATTTCATATTATGGTAGATTAGTTCAATATTTAGGAAGAATAGGAAGGGGAAATCAAGAGTGTTTAGCTATTGATTTTCTAGATTCAAATAACGCAATGCTTAATTCAGCTTTCAAAAAAAGAGCTCAAGGATACAAGCAAATGCACTATAAATAAAAAGGAGTATTAAAGAATGTTAGGAATAATTGTTGCTACACTATCAATTGCCTTGGTAATAAATTTAATTTTAAAAAGATTTCAGTTACCTACTATTATAGGTTATATTTTCACGGGTACAATAATCGCATATCTTTTTAATTTACACGAAGCTGTAAATAATCATGATTTAAAAGAGATTGCAGAGTTTGGTGTAGTATTCTTAATGTTTACAATTGGGCTGGAATTCTCTATTGAACATTTAAAAAAGATGAAAAAAGAAGTTTTTGTTACTGGTTCATTACAGATAATAATTACAACTCTAGTTGTGTGTCTAGTTTCTTATTATATTATAGGTCTAGATATTAAAACATCTATGGTTATAGGTGCAGCACTTTCTTTATCTTCTACAGCAATTGTATTAAAAACTTTTAATGAAACTAAAGAGATAAAAAAACCTTATGGGAAAAGAGTTCTTGGTATTTTAATTATGCAAGATATTGCTGTAATCCCAATTTTACTTATGATATCTTTTTTTACTATGAATGACGACAAAAGTGTTGTCTTTATGATTTTAAATACACTTCTTGCTGCTGTTGTATTATTAGCTTTACTTTTTGTATCTGGTAAGTATTTATTAGAACCATTCTTAACTCATGTATCAAAAACAAAATCTGATGAACTTTTTGTAGCTTCTGTATTACTTCTTGCTATTGGTTCATCATATTTAGCTTATTATTTTGGTTTTTCATATTCACTTGGAGCATTTATTGCAGGTATGATGATTTCTGAAACAAAATTTAAGCATCAAGTTGAGGCTGATCTTATTCCTTTTAGAAATATATTATTAGGAGTCTTTTTTATAACAGTTGGAATGCAAATTAATTTTGGTGTAATGGCAGATTATATTTTAATTATTCTTATTTTGCTTCCTTTATTAATGGGATTAAAATATATAATTATTTACACATTAGTAAAATTAGAAGATACAAAAAGAGTTGCCTTTAAAACTGCCTTTTCATTAATTCAAATTGGAGAGTTTTCTTTAGCAATTTTAGAATTAGGAAGAAGTCAAGATTTAGTTGACCCTACTTATTCTCAAATTTTAATTGTAACAATTGTAATATCAATGATCTTAACACCAATTATTCTAAAAAATCTAAAAAAAGTAGCAGGCTTAGTAATTAGTGATAATGTAATGGTGGCTCCTGCTTCTTATAGTTTGGATAAAGATTTACAAGATCATGTTGTAGTATTAGGATATGGAAGATATGGACAATCAATCGTTGAAGAATTAAAAGCAGTTGGTCAAAAATATATAATTATAGAGCATAATGTACAGTTTTACCAATTAGGACAAGAGAGAAAAGAACCTATTGTTTTTGGAAATGCAGCACAAAAACATATTTTAAATTCAGTAAATATAATGAGCTCTTCAGCTGTTATTGTTGCAGTTAATAATCCTGATGCATTACAATTAATTTGTGAAGCTGTTGATACTTTAACAAATAATGTTAAAACCATTGTTACTGTTACCACTGATGGTGAGAAAAAAGCATTAGAAAGCTTACACTTAAAGCATGTAGTTGTTGAAACAAAACATATGTCAAGAGCTGTAGTTGACGAGGTAATGTATTGTAGCCTTGATTAGATAGAGATTTTTTAGTCTCTATCTATATATCTTTTTCTTGGAGCATCTTTTATCTTTTCTACATTTACTAGTATAAATCCATCTATACACTCAGCAAAATTTTTATCAATATTAAATCCTAAGAATCTTACACCATTATCTTCTGTAATTTCACTATATTGTTTATAAAGCGTTGGAATAGAAAAACCCATACTTAATAGTGTAGATTTTAAAAATTTAAAATCTTTTTTCTTATCATTTAAACAAAAAGAGTCTTTAATCTCATTGATATTATTAGAATATTGATAAGG
The DNA here is from genome assembly GCF_003667345.1 of Poseidonibacter antarcticus. NCBI lineage: Bacteria > Pseudomonadati > Campylobacterota > Epsilonproteobacteria > Campylobacterales > Arcobacteraceae > Poseidonibacter > Poseidonibacter antarcticus. The sequence goes on along the minus strand of NZ_RCWF01000004.1, from coordinate 22,001 downwards.
AAGTTTCGCACTTACCATCTCTTTTGGGTCTTTAAAATAATGAGAATAATAAAATATCATCATATCTTTTGCAATTGTTGGAAATGTAGCACTCATAGAAACAGGACCAAACATATATTTGATATTTGGATTCTTTTTTAAATATGCTCCAATTCCATACCAAAGATAATCAAGCGCTCTAGTCCCCCAATATTTGGGTTGAACAAAACTTCTTCCTAGTTCAATTGAGTTTTTTAAATATGGAGTAAAACTTTCATTATATTTAAATAAAGTATTAGAATAAAAACCTTTAACACCAATATTTTTAAAAATAAAATTAGAATTTCCAATTCTATATGAACCTACAATTTCTAAATCATTCTCATCCCAAAGAATAATATGTTGATAATAAATATCATATTTATCTGTATCTCTTTTTTTATTTAAACCTTCACCAATTTTTCTAAAAGATAATTCTCTAAGGCGTCCTAGTTCTTTTAAAACAATTGAATCATCAGTATAATCATATAAATATATTTTTTTACCATCATTTGTTTCACCAATTAGCTCTGATAATTTTAATTCATTCATTAAATCTTGTCTTTTTTGAGGATGTGCAATTGCACTTTGTGTTTGAAAAAAGCTTTTTTTTCTCTTTTTTAAAGAGTATAAGTGTTTTTTATATAAATTGATTAGATATTTTTTATCTAAACCTTTTGGTGAAATATTTTCATGTGGAATAATCTCACCAATTTTTATATTAATTCTTTTTGATTTTTTATTAAACATCTCATTTGATAGTAAAAGAGTTGAAAAAGTTTTATTAATTACAGAAATTGTATAAAACGTTTTTGAATTCTTTGCATCTAAAAAAATTGGTAATATTGGAGAATTAGAATTTTGAGCAAATTTTAGAAAACCTTTATTCCAAGATGGGTCTTTTATTCCTTTTGTTGTCGCACGACTAACTTCTCCTGCTGGAAAAATAATCACTGCTTCTTCATTATTTAAAGCTTTATAAATTTTTTTAATATCTGTTTTAGATTGTCTGTTTTTATAATTATCAATTGGAATTAAAAGATTATTTAAAGCTTCAAATCCTGCTAGAAAATCATTTGCAATTATTTTAATATCAGATCTTACTTGTGAAATTAATCTTAATAAACAAAGTGCATCAAGTCCACCTAAGGGATGATTTGCAATTATTACAACTTTCCCACTACTTGGTATATTTTGTAAATCAGTACTAGAAACACTATAATCAAAATCAAAATAATCTAATACAGCATCAACAAACTCCAAACCTTTTAAATGTGAATTTTCATCTAAAAAATTGTTTATAGAATCTTCATGAACTATTTTTTTTGCAATCTTAAATAGGGATTTTTTTAAAAAATCTTGCTTCTTATGAATATTAGGAAATTTCTTTTCTATCTCTTTTTGTACATCTATCATATATGCTCCTTCTTGAAATTGTAGTTTGCTTTGATTACAAAACAGTAACACTATTTATTAAAATAATATTTTCAAAAAATTATGATAAAATTCACAAATAAAAGAGTAAGGAAATTAATAAATGAACAAATCAGATATAACAAATCTAATAACAGTTTTAATCATGGCTTATGGTTATTCAAATGGAAATGACACTATTTTTATGGTTGGACTTTTTGCATTAAGTGGAGCAGTTACAAATACATTAGCTATCCATATGCTTTTTGAAAAGGTACCATATTTATATGGAAGTGGAGTAATAGAAAAGAATTTTGCAAAATTTAAAAGTTCAATTCATAATCTATTAATGAATCAGTTTTTTACAAAAGAAAACTTATCAAGATTTTTCCAAGATGAAATGCAAAGTGCAAAAAAAACAGTAGACTTTGAAAAAATATTAAATAAAACAGATTTCACACCAGCTTATAACTCTTTAAAAGAATCAGTAATGGAATCATCATTTGGTGGAATGCTAGGAATGTTCGGAGGAGTTGAAGCTTTAGAACCTTTGAAAGAACCATTTACAAAAAAATTACAAAGCTCAATAATAGATATAACAAAAACAAAAGCTTTCCAAGAAGTATTAGAAGATGCATTAAAATCAGATAGTTTATCAGAAGATATCTATGAAAAATTAAGTTTAGTTGTAAATAAAAGACTAGATGAATTAACACCATTAATGGTAAAAGAAATGGTACAAAATATCATAAAAGAACACCTAGGATGGTTAGTAATTTGGGGTGCCGTTTTTGGTGGATTAATTGGCTTAGTTTCTACGTTAATAATGTAAGGCAAAAAAAGCTAAGTTTATAATATAGAATTCTTATTCAAGTGGAATTTCTATAATAAATTTTATTAGATAATTGATTAAAATATACAAAACACCTTAAAAAGCAACTTTCTAACAAATGAAAAAGATATATGCTTTGTTTATCCTTGGTAAAACTGGAACGAAACTGGAACAATTTTATTTATCTAAATGAAACTTTAGACCTATGATTAATTAATCAGGATAGTCTAGAGTTTTATATCAATTACCAGTAGTAATTAAAATCATATTAAAGTTGAACAATTTAGTTTGAAGTTTAGAAGAAATTCCAAAATCTACAGGTTGTTAAACTTGTTATTTTATCTCAGAATTTTTCAATTCCGAGTATGAATTTATATTACCACTCCATTGTTTTAGTTATGTATTCATAATATTCAACTTGACTTTTATCATAATTCAAAAAGGCTTTTGCAATATCTTCTAATTTATGTCAAGTACCATTATTCTTTATTAGTTCTTTTATAAATACGGGTTAATAAATATGAGACATTCTCATTTTATCTTTTAGAAAAGTTTTTAATTTATTGTATGAGTTCATTTATTACCACTTTTTTATTCAATTAAATTTTTGTCTTCAAAAGCAACACACTTAAATTTAACAAAAGTATTTTGTTTTAAAAATATTTCTGCAGATTTTGTTAATATATTATCATGAGAGACTATAAAATGATAAGAAACTTTTATTCCTTCTAAATTAATATCTTTTAAATATATAAAACAATCACCTATAAATGCTCTAATGTCTTTTTGGTTTATTTTAAAACTATTAGACATTGTCCAATTTTTACATTGAACTAAAATAAGTTTATTATCTTTTCTGGCAATAACATCTAAACCTCCATCATTAAATGAGTTTTTAATTCCCCTATTCTCTACTGAATAACCATTATCTTGATATTTCTCAGCAATAAAAACTTCATATTCATTTCCATAAGTTTGCTTTTTATTATGATCATCAATCTTACAGCTAATTCCATCACTTTCAAATTGATGTTCTAAACCACGACTTGTATAAACATAATTAAACATAAAAAATTTTGGTAAAAAGTCTGGTCTTACGTCAGACAGAGCATAAAATGAAATATACTTATTTTTTAAATGAGGATGGGAATATATCATTTTAATTAATCTTACTAATTCAAATCTATGATCATACACATTAAAATTTCTATTGCCTAAACTTTCAGTTAAATCTTCTCTTTTTCCATTTTCTTCATTATATAAATATACTTCGATAGTACCAGCCATATATGAAATAAACTTTTTTAAATGTTGGATATTTGTAGGACAATAAATTTTATTTATTTTTACATCTAAATGAGGGAAGGATTGTTTAATTAAGTAATATTCTTTTTTTAACATTAATAACCTTATAATTTATATTAATAATTTTATTATAATATCATAATAAATTATTATTTAATTACAAGTAACTACTTAATCAACTCAAATAATTCATAATATCATATAGTGCATCTTGCTCACCTCGACTTTTAGCTTTCCAATTCTTGTGAACTTTTATATGATTGTACAATTCAATATTAGTTAATCTCTTTTTTGTTCTTTTTAAACTACTTGCTAACTTCTTACCATAAAGATAACCACCATATAAGCCACGATAGTAAGTAATCTTATCTCTATCTTCATTATGATGATCTATTACAATACTAATGCACTTATTCTTGCAATAGCTTTCAAGGTCTGTTAAGTGATAGGATTCAAGATATTTCATATTACAAATTGATATAATAGTTAATAAAAATTACATATTGTAATGAATATTTTTGATACAAAAAGTCATAGTTTTCTTTAAAAGTCTTATTTTTGGAGCAGTTTTTACTAATTTTGAGATTGTTCAAAAAAGACTTAAAATTTGGAATATGTTCAATAAGTATTGTTTTTGGAAAATTATCTAGCTTGGACATCTTTAAATAATCAGAACAAAAATATTTCGTTTCTTAAAAATATATAATCCAAATTAATAATTTCAGCGTTCATTTATTTAGTAGATATCAAGCTAATCTAAATATAATGTTTGTTGAATAAATAGCTAACTAGAAAAAATATGGAGGTTCTAAAATAGTGTCAAGGTTATCTCAATCACAAAAAATTATAGAATTTTTAAAAATAAATCCCAATGAACGTTTCAATGCTAGACAAATTGCTGATGCCATTGTTTCTGAGTACCCAGAAGATTATGCAGAAAAAAGGAACAATCCAAGATTTAATGACAACAAGGCCTTTATATCTCAGATTGTGGCTGAAATTGGAGCGCAAAAAGATCAAATTATCAAAAACAATCCACATGTATTTTGGCAAGACAAACCTCGTCCTCGTGTTTATTGGTATGATCCTGAAAAATTAGTTGGGGAAGATACAATAGATATAAATGATGAAGAGGATGATGAAGTGATATCTGTTCCAAACAACAAATTATTTTCTGAACATGATCTATATCCAATTCTCATTGAATATTTAAAATCCGAGCATAAGCTTTACTGCTTACGAATTGATGAAAAAAGGTCAAAGAATCAACGCGGTTCAGGTGGAAATCAATGGTTGCATCCAGATATAGTAGCAATGCAAGCAGTAGACAAAGAATGGAATAACTTAGTAAGAACTTGTATACAACATGGCGATGGACAAAGCGTTCGCTTATGGTCATTCGAGGTCAAAAAAGAACTCAATGGTTCTAATGTACGAAAAAGTTTCTTCCAAGCTGTAAGTAATTCAAGTTGGGCAAATGAAGGCTATTTAGTTTCAACAGCAATTTCAAGCAGCCAAGTAGAACAAGAACTCCGAATGCTTTCGGCTCTTCATGGGGTAGGAGTAATTTTACTAAATCCCGAAAATCCATCTGAAAGTGAAATGATTTTACCTGCTAAAGCAAGACCAGAAATTGATTGGCAGTCCGTTAATCGTATCGTCGTTGAAAATGAAGATTTTAAAGATTATATAGAATTAGTATCAACGTATTATCAAACGGGAAGAATTAGAAGTAAAGATTGGAATAAATAGCTAACAATACAGAGGAACCAATAAATTACCTTATTGGCAATTCATCGGCTCATTTTAAACATTAGGATACAGGAGAACAGATGCCTTATTACCATGTATTAGTCACATTCACAGAGTCGCCTGAGAATCCTCAGTGCGTGCTGGATGATTTATCAGAACAAGAGTTAAAAATGAAGTTTGTTCGACTATACAAAAAGGGTAAAGATATATTATGCGACAAAGACGTGGTCCGTATTGAAAATATTAAAAGTGTTCAAATTATACGTACGAACAAAAAAAATGAAGACGAGCGTTCTATTATTCAAGACGAAAGTTTTAAGAGGGTTCAAGAACTAAACAGACAATCAGATTCAATAGCAATAATCAGTTTAGGGTATGGTTACAAACTAGAAGATATTGTATATGCAGGAGAAGATGTAACTTCTCTGTATATTACAGGAGCTCCTGGACATGAAACATCAAACTTCATTTTTTCCTTCTTAAATAATCCTTGGGTTATGACAATTGGTGCTGGCTTAATTCTAGCAGTCTTGGTTGCATTGTTAGGATTAAATTAAATGCTAACAAATCAGAGGAGACAATAAATTACCCTAGGAGCAATTTATTGTCTCATTTTAAACGTTAAGTTGCTAAACCTCTTATATTTGGAACATAAAACACTCATATTAGTTTTCAGTGTTCCACAAAGTGTTCAAAAAGTAAAAACTACAAAGTCTCACAAACCTTAAGGGATTGTGGAACAAAAAATTAATCATTTAAAGCTTCATACAATTTCATATCCCATTCCAAACAATTAAATCCACGCTCACAAAGTCTTTTCCACGCATGTCACCCTCCCGGTCTCTATGAAAATAAGCTTGCGTTTTTTCATAGAGACCGGGAGACGTGTCTCCCGAATTTTTTTTATAGAAAACCCATCCTGTAGGGTATGGGAAATTTCTATAAAAAATGCGATATTAAGTAAGATGCTTAAAAGCTTCGATAATATCGGGCTTTTAAAGTATTACGCTCGTGATACTTTAAAAACGACTTTTTTATGCTTTTTTTAAGAAATTTCAAAATTCTTTTTTAAAACTTGTTTTTTTTCAAATACTTTCCTATAACAAAAGTATGGAGATAGATTATCTCTTAATTTTTAAAGGTATGAATATGAATATTAACAACTATTAACAACGATAAAAAGCTTTATAGAATTGAAGCTTTCCAACAATTAAATAAGAAACATGCCTTAAATACAATCAATTATAAAATTCTAATCAGATTATATGGTGCTGTTATTAATGCAGTCTTTCTACTATTAGAGCTTACTTTCTAGTAAGTTTTATATAGTCATTATTTTCTTTCGTAATTTCTTCTTTTCTAAAAAGTAAATTACATTGCTAAACAATCTCTACTGCTTTAATTGTAAAGTAAAAACATTTTGTGTTTGTAATTGAATATTTTTTTTAAAAATTATATTTCCTTCTAGGGAATGCTGAATATATTAGTCTAAAAATTTGATTATTCAATAAAAAAAGATTTTTTTTAAATTTTATACTACTATTCAAAACACGTTAAGAGTGGGCTTTATTGCCTTAATAATTCAAAAAAAGGAGAATAAAAAATGAGCTTCAATAATATAAAAATTAAAAAATTAGTAAAGAATATTTCTTTGCCAGAAGAACAAGTGAAATCTTTACTTTTTAAACAAGCAAAGTATTTAAAAATAGATGGTAATTTACTTTTAAAGAGCTATATAATTTTAGATGAATTAAAAACAGAAGCTAATGAAAAACAAGCACAAGAACTTAAAGAAAAGAGTAAATATAAAACAAAAAATCTAATTATCTCAAAATATATGGATGTAATTATTAAGTTATATCAAGAAGGATCAGGTGCAATAAATATTGCAAGATATCTAAAGCTACATCACAAGGTAACTATTTCACGAAGTGCAATAGCTAACTTTATAAAAACTAATGAGATACAAAGAAATGGCTAATTTAAAAGGAAGTAGCTTTGAAAAGCAAGTAAAGGATATTCACCATAGGCTTTCAGCTTTTGGTGAAAAAAGACATGGAAGAACAGATAAACAAACTCATTCATCAGCTTTATCAATAAAAAGAGCAGAAATGAGTAAAAGTTTTGCTGAGTACTGTACTAATAAAGGCTTAGAAGGCAAACTTAATATTCATATGAATAATGAGACTGTTAAAGAGTTTTTAAACTATAGAACACAAGATTTAGCAAAGAGTTCATGTGAAAACTATGTTAGAGCATTCTCTTCTATGTTAGAAGGATTAGAAAAATCTAATGTTGATATGTTAGTTACAAAAGATGTATTTGAAGAAAAGATGATGGAGATTAGACAAATGCCTGATATTAATCCTATACAAGGAAGAGCAATAAATGAAGCTGATAAATTGATAAATAATTTGTATGAAAAAAGCTATGAAATAGCAGTTGTTGCTCAAACACAATTAGAACTAGGATTTAGAGTCTCCGAAGCATTTGAAGTTGTTGGAAATATTGATAAATATTACAATGATGGAAAGTTAATAGGAGTAATAGGAAAAGGAAATCATGAATATACTCCCAAAAATATTACTTCTTCATTGCTTACAAAAATTAAATTAGTTGATAATCTTCCAACTCAAAGAACTTATGCAAATCATTTAAAAGCTTATGATGTTACCCCTCATGACTTTAGATACACATTTGTAAAAAATGAAGTTGAAAAAAGACTTGAACTAGGTCAAGAGTATAAAACAATTTTAAAAGAGATCTCAAAAGAAATAAATCATTCAAGAGAAGAAATGACTAATTATTACTTGAAAAGAGCATGATAATAGTTATTAAAGGTCTAAATCTTTGTAATTAATCATTAAAAAAGATTTTTTGCAAAGATTACAATAATATAAAAAACAAAAAGGAAAGGAGGAATTTCCCATGAATCTAAATATAGAAGCAGTAAATCAAATACCACAAATAGTAGAAATGGTAAAAGTATTAAGTGAAAAGATAGAAAATAAAGTTGAAAAAAGATGGCTAAATGTTGCTGAAACAGCATATTATCTTGGTTACTCAAAAGACCATATACATAAGCTAAAGGCTGATCATTTTATAGAAGGCAAACATTATTATAAAAAAGCAGGAAGAGTGTTATTTGATAAGCTTGAATTAGATAAATGGGTAACTTCTTCTCAAAATATGATGAAGCCAAAAGAAATAGCTAATATGGTTCTAAAGGATTTAATATGAATTCTTGTAAAATTAATTCTATTGTTAGTAGTTGTTATTTTAAGGTGTTATCACAGGAGATAACATGATGAAGATGACAGAACCTAAATTATATACACGAGGTGTAAAGCTTTGGGTACGATTTAGTTTAAATGGTGAAGTGATTAAAAAGTCACTTAATATAGAAGATACAAAAGCTAATAGAAAATTAGCAACAACACAAATAATTCCGCAAATGCTTTTAAAAGTACATAGTGGAGAGTTCTTTGAAAATAAAATTGTTCCAACTGTAAAAGAGATGATTGATATTAGTTTGAAGATGAATGAAGCTAGTAGAAAAGTATTAACTCATAAGTGTTATGAATCTAATTTAGATAAACATGTAATTCCTTATTTTGGTAATAGAAAAATTGATTCATTAAAACCTAGTGAATTAGCCTTATGGCAAAATAATCTATTAGAAAAATTATCCTCAAAATCAGTAATAAATATAAGAGTGATATTTCATGGTATTTTAGAAGATGCATTTAGAGATGAATTGATTCCTAAAAATCCTTTTTCAATAGTTAAGTCTCCTAAAAATATTGCAATAAGAGAGAATAAACCTTTTTCAAAAGAAGAAATATTTAGAATCTTAGATGCAACACCTAATAAAATAAAACTATTCTTTGCAATAGGATTTTTTACTGGTATGAGAACTGGAGAAATAACTGCTCTAAAATGGTCTGATATAAATTTAGATTCAAAAGTTATTCATGTAAGAGCTACAAGAAATAAAGGAATTGAAACAAGTCCTAAAACTAAATCTAGTATTAGAGATGTAGATATTTTAGATGTACTTATTCCTTACATTAAAAATCATTTAAAATATAAGATAGATAACTCTGAATATGTATTTAATTCTAATTTAAATAAACCATATCACTCAGCAATGAAGATTTCTACAACTTATTGGAAAAAGGTTTTAAAAAAACTTGAGATTCCATATAGAAATTTATATCAAATGAGACATACTTTTGCAAGTATGATGATTTCAAGCGGAGAAGATATTCTTTGGGTTTCTAATATGCTAGGACATAAAAATTCTAACATCACTCTTTCAACTTATGCAAAGTATATTAAGAATGATAAGAAAAGAAGAGGAACTTTTTTACTTAACTAGTACAAACTTGGTTCAGTTTTGGAACAATTTAAAAACAGGTATTTTTAAAGCCCTTAAAATAAGGCTTTTAAGACAAAGGTAGTAAAATAATAAATTTAGCTCCTGTATAGTGGATGTTTTCAAATACATACTTTTCATTAGAAACCACAAGACTACCTTTTAAATGATTTATTATAATATCTTGACTCATATATAATCCTATTCCAGTTCCTTGTGAGTTTTGTTTTGTCGTAAAATATGGTTCAAAAATTCTATTTATAATATTTTTCTCAATTCCACCTGCATTATCCAATATTTCTAAATATATATTATCATCTTTTCTATATGTATTAATAAATATTAATCTTCTTTGTTTTTCTTTAGAAAGTAGGGCATCTCTTGCATTATTAAGTAGATTTATTAAAACTTGTATTATTTCATTTTCAATTGATTTAAGTTTATGATTCTGTACATTTTTTATAAGCTCTATATTTTTTGCGTTAAATTGAGAATTTAACAATTTTATAGTTTTATTAATAGCTTTATTAATATCAAATTCTTTTTTTATATTATATTTTGGATTAAAAAAACCTCTAAAATCATCAATTGTTTGTGAAAGATATTGTGCAGAATCATTAATTATAGTTAATGATTTATATAATTGCTCATCACTTAAAATATTCATTTCTTTTTGTAGTTTAGCACCAGTTGATGCAGTTGAAATTGTAGATAAAGGTTGTCTCCATTGATGTGCAATATTTCCAAGCATTTCACCCATAGCAGCCATTTTGCTTTGTTGATATAACATATCATCTTTTTGTTTCTTTTCTAGTTCTAGTTCTTTTAATTCTGTTATATCTTGTGCAACACCTTTTATATATCCTTTTTCTTCGTTAAGTGTAGCCTTGCTACTTATCCATCTAATCTTATTATTAGGTCTATGTATTCTATATATTTGGTTAAAATCTTTTTTTGTTTCTAATGTTTTATTAAATGCTTTCATAACTCTAGGTAAATCATCTTTATGTAAAACTTCTTTTAGGTAATCAATAAATATATTGTCTTTTATCTCTTTTATTCCAAACATTATTTTAATTTCTTCTGAAAGATACTCTTTTCTTGTTGCTACTTCATATTTCCAATGTCCCACTTTAGTGATTTTTTGTGAAAGTAGTAATGTATCTTTTTCTTCTTCAATTTTAATTTGGTATTTTAAAAATTCTTTTTCTAATAATTTAGAGATAAAATATGAAATAATTAAAAAGAATATTGTAAAAAGTAATCCATAAAAAATAATATCATCTTTATAATTTTCATATTTTTCTTCTTGAAGGACTTTCATATTTTCTATAATATAATTTGCATCTGAAAGTTTAAAATTTGTAGATATAATCCATTCCCAATTGTTAAACTTTTTTGAATAAGTAATATTAGTTTCTTGGGTATTTTTTTTATCTATTTTGGATTTAACTAGAAAGTAATCTGCTGTATCTATAGTATTTTTAGAAATTAATTCTTTAAAAGAATTTTTTATATAAGAAAATCTTTTTTCTCTAAAGATATTAGCAGTTAATAGTTTTTTTGATGGATGATAAATTATATCGCCATTAAATGATATTATATAAATATATCCATCATTTTTATACTTTAATTGTGAAATATAATTTAGAGTTTGTTTTTTTAATTTATTTAGAAAATCATCTCTATATACAGCTGTTGTTATGATTAAACTATATGGTTCAAATTTTTTTACAATTCCAATTTTTTCAAACTCTTTTGATTTATCATTAGGTTTTGGGAAATACCACGTAAAAAAACCTTCACCTTTATTTTTTGCAATTGATATCGCTTTTTGTATACTATAATTACCTTTTGTATCTCTTCTGTTAAATATATTTGTTCCTTCAAAACTTCTATTAACAGGTTGAAGAATATTTATTCCATCTAATGTATGTATTGAGAAATATCCATTGCCATTATTATATCTTATAGTATCAACTGCTTCTTTAATTTGTTGGATAATCTCATCTTTAGATTTTTTGTCTTTGTTATTAATATAAATATTTGATATTATTTTATACACATTATTGATTTTACTTTTTAAATCTTTTCTTAGTTCATCTTCAGCAATATCTTTATGTATTTTAAGATAATTGTATACAGTATCGACATTTAATTTTATTCTTTCTTTTTCATCTTGAAGAAATTGTTTTTCTATATTTATTTTTTCAACTTGTATTTCTCTTTTCTCTTCATTGATTAGAACAGTTATTACTAATATACTAATTGCAAGTATGATGAGAAGAGGAAAAAATCTTATGATTCTTAATAAATTTTTTACTTGATTTCTCAAATACTTACCCCTGTTTATTTTTGTATTAAATTAGTGGGTATTATATCTTTTAATTTAAGAAATGAAGAATTTAAAAGTTTTATTTCTTAAAACATTAAAATATTATTTATAAGTATCAGAATAAACTAACTCATAAGAGTGAGTATAAAATTTTATTTGTGTTATGGATTAAATTCGTGTTTTGATTTTAAATTTTTAGGAACTCAAAGCTCTTTTATAACTAAATCATAATTGATTATCTAGAAAATTGAGCAAGCAAAAATATGTAAATAGTTTAATATTTCGTTAATTAAACCTAATTTTAATACAATACGTTCAAATGAGATAAATATATAGGAATTATAAATATGGAAAATATAGAAGTATTAGTATTATTAGATGTAAGTGGTTTAGAAGATGAAGAAAAACTAAATAAATTTTTAAAAAGAAAAAGTTTTAAAGTAGTTGAGGGTGAAAAAAATGTTTATACATCAAGTTCAACTACAACATTGGTTACAACGAGAGCTTTTATTTTACAAATGTTTAAAGAAGGATTAGAAAAAGCAGGATTTAATGATGCAAATTTAATCTTTTTATTAAATGAAACTCCTTATCCAGCTTATTACTATGATAAAACTACAAAAGAATTTGAATTAACAGAAGAAGAAACTAAATAGTGAATAATATATATGAATTTTTAAAAGGTTTAAAAGATAATAAAAAACTAAAAGATTGTGAGTTACTAATCGTAAATGATGATAAACAAGCTCAAATGGCAAATGATATTGTTGCACTTTTAGGTTTTACACCTTTTGTATTATCTGATTTTAGAGCAAATTTTGGTGATGACTTACTATCTTTTTCTACAGAGTTACAAGAAATAACAAAAACATTAAATGATTTTTATTCATATAAAAAACAAAATAAGATTTTAATCTCACCAATAAGAACAATCTCTTTTCCTTTACCAAAAGAGAAATGTTTTGATACTTATGAAATAAATTTTGCAGATACTATAAATATAGAAGAGTTCAAATCAAAACTTTACAATTGGGGATATTACTTTGTAGATATTGTTACAAGCGAAGCAGAAGCCTCAATTAGAGGTGATATTATAGATATTTGTCCTTTAGGAAGTGAGTTTGGATATAGAATTTCACTATTTGATGATGAAGTTGAAAGTATTAGAAAGTTTGATATAGAAGATCAAAAATCTTTCAAAGATGAAATAGAAACTATAAATATTCCTCCTGCTTTTTTAGCTTTAGATGAACAAACATATTCAGGTATTACAGATGAAATCCAAAAAGTTTCAAGTGATGCATTTATAAAAGATATTCACTCTCTAGGATTTTGGTATTTAAATGACTTAGGTGAATATTTACCATCTTCCATGAATTGTTTTATTACCCAAGAATCACTTGATGAACTTGAAGAAGTTTATGTATTTGAAGAAAAAAGAATAAATAAAGATAAATTCTTAGCAACTCCTCAAATTTTCAAAAGTAAAACTCATAAAGAAATAGCACCTGCAAATGTAAAAGAGTTTATCTCTTTCCATCAAGGCAAAAAAGTAACTGTTATTTCAAGTACTGAAGCTAAGGTAAAAGCCTATGACTTAGATTTAAGTAACAAAGATATAAATTATGTTTTTGAACCATATATTGTAAATCTTGTAAGTAATGATGAGGTAATAATCTCACTAAATAAAGAGATTAAAAAAAGAAGAAAGAAAAAAATAAAACTAGTAATTGATGAATTACAAGTAAATGATTTCGTAGTTCATGAAAAACATGGTATTGGACAATACAAAGGAATAGAACCTGTTACTGTAATGGGTGCAAAACGAGATTTTGTAATAGTTAAATACGCAGGTGATGATAAGCTTTTAATTCCTGTTGAAAATATTGATTTAGTAGATAGATATGTAGCAGATGGAAGCTCTTATGCAGTTGTAGATAAACTTGGAAAAGGTTCGTTTGCTAAATTAAAAGAAAAAGTAAAAGAAAGATTATTTGCAATAGCAAATGATATTATTAAACTAGCAGCAGCAAGAGAACTTGTAAATGGTATAAAAATAGATACAAATAAAAATATACTAGAAGAGTTTAGAAAAAGTTCAGGATTTGATTATACAAAAGACCAAACACGATCAGTAAATGAAATCTTCAAAGATTTAAGTTCAGGAAGAGTTATGGATAGACTTCTTTCAGGAGATGTAGGTTTTGGAAAAACTGAAGTTGCTATGAATGCTTTACTAGCAACTATTTTAGACGGACATCAAGCAATTTTTGTATGTCCTACAACAATTCTTGCTACTCAACATTATCACAGTATGAAAAAAAGATTTGAAGCTTATGATTTTTCAATTGCAAGACTTGATGGAAAATCAACTGCAAAAGAAAAAAGTGAAGTAAAAAAAGGTCTAAATTCTGGAGAAATACAGTTAGTAATCGGAACTCATTCATTATTAGGAATTACAGCAAAAGATTTAGCCTTAGTAATAATTGATGAAGAACATAAATTTGGTGTAAAACAAAAAGAAAAACTTAAAAACTTACGAGAAGATGTACATATTTTCTCAATGAGTGCAACACCAATTCCAAGAACTCTAAATCTAGCTTTATCAAAACTAAAAGGAATGAGTTCACTTTTAACACCACCAACAGAGCGATTAGGTGTAAGAACTTATGTAAAAGAGTATAGTGACAAGTTAATAAAAGAAATAGTTTTAAGAGAAAAAAGAAGAGGTGGACAACTTTTCTATGTTCATAATAATATCGCATCGATTGAAGCAAAAAAAGCAGATATAGAAGAAATAGTTCCAAATATAAAAGTTGAAATAATTCACTCAAAAATAAAACCAGCCGATACAGAAAAAATCCTAGATGCTTTTGAAGAAAAGAAATTTGATATATTATTAGCAACTTCAATAGTAGAATCAGGACTTCACCTTCCAAATGCAAACTCTATTATTATAGATGGAGCAGATAGATTTGGTATTGCAGATTTACATCAACTAAGAGGAAGAGTAGGACGAAGCAATAAAGAAGGTTTTTGTTATTACGTAGTAGAAGATAAAAAACAAATCACATCAGATGCAGTAAAAAGATTAGTAGCCTTAGAATCAAACTCATACCTAGGAAGTGGAACAGCTCTAGCTCATCAAGATTTAGAAATCAGAGGTGGAGGAAATATTATAGGTGAAGCACAAAGTGGACACATCAAACAAATAGGATATGGTTTATATCTAAAAATGTTAGAAGATGCACTAGCAACACTTAGTGGAGATTCACAAGAAGAGAAAAAAGCTGTTGATATAAAATTAGCAATATCAGCATTTATTTCAAGTGATTACATAGTTGAAGATAGAGTAAGATTAGAATTATACAGACGACTTTCAAAATCAACACAGAAAGAAGAAGTTTATAAAATAGAAGAAGAAATGGAAGATAGATTTGGAAAACCAGACCTACCAACAAAACAATTTCTAGAGTTAATTATGATTAAAATTCTTTGTTTACAAAAAGGCATTCAAACAGTAAGCTCATACGAAATGAATATAACATTTACAAAAAGTGATGATACAAAAGAAACAATAAAAAGCCCAAGTAAAGATGATGATGATATTATTATTACGACTTTGAAGTATTTGAGGAAATAAAGATTATTCGATATATTCACTAATAATTTATTTAAAAATAATATAATAAAGAATTATTAGGGGACTTATATGAATTATCTTGAAAAACTAAGAAGAATTAACAAATTTACAGGGATATTATTTGAGAATAAATTTGTTAAATGGTTAATAAAGAGTCCATCATATCTTACACTTATTTGGAAGTTCTTTTTTGTAATAATATGTGAAATATTTTTTATAAATCTTGGTGAAAAATTAAATATATTAATAAAAAGTTACATTCCTCCAGAAGAAAAATTAGCACTGGGACTAGTTGATATATTTGTTGGTGGTGGAAGCTGGTTAATAGTAAGTATAACAATGTTTTTTACAATAATGATTTTTGTATTAAAAATGTTAGAAATAATATATAAGCGTAAACCTTCAACAAAACAAATTTTAAAACTTGATGAATTTATTGATGTCTCTCAATACAATAAATTTGCAACTCCTTTAGATATAAATCTATATGGTAGAGATAATGAAAAAAAAGAAATTACTGAAAAATTAAATCAAAACAATTTTGTACTTGTTTCAGGAAAAGCAGGAATAGGAAAATCAAAAGTTGTAATTGAGGTAATAAAGTCTTATAAAAAAGATTTTGATTATGAAATAGTTTGTATTTACAATAGAAGTGCTGACTTATTTGATGATATTAATACTTTTTTTCAAGGGAAAAAGAAATATTTAATCTTTATAGATGATGTAAATAGAGTTCATAATACATTAGACTATTTAATTCAGTTATATCCAGAAAAAATAAATGATAATACTTTGAAAATCATTATGACAGTAAGAGATTATGCAAAAGATAAGATTATTGATATATTATCTAATAGAAAGCTTAGTTTTGATGAGGTCTTTATTGATAAATTAGAAAAAAACTATATCGAAGATATTATAAAAAAAGATTTTAAAATTCTAAATCCTTCATATATAAAAAGAATACAATATTTATCAAAAGGAAACCCAAGACTTGTTGTAATGATTTCAAAAATAGCTTCTGAATCAAATAATTTAGCAACTATAAATGATATTTCAAATGTTTATGATATTTATTATAAATCAATGAGTAGTGAAATCAAGATATTTGAAGATATTGAACTTATGAAAGTATTTGCAATAATATCTTTTTATAGAATTGTTGATAAAACAAATGAAATCCAAGTTAATCAAATAGAAGAACTTTTTAATTTAAAGATAAATTTATTTTGGGAAAAAGTGAAAGTTCTAAATCAATTGGAAATTGTTGATTTATATGAAAATGAAGTAGTAAAAGTATCTGATCAAATTTTATCTACATATCTTTTTTATAAAATTGTATTTGTTGAAAATATTTTAGATAGTGATTTATTTATTACTAAGTTTTTTTTAATACAAAATCAAAAATTAAATGAAGTTATAAATCCTATTATAAATAGTTTTGATTTTAAAAAAATAACAAATAAACTAAAAAACTCTTTTGATAAATTGAAAAAAGAATATGAAAAAGATTTAGATAAAGAATATGAATTAATCAAATTCTTTTGGTATCTTGATAGAACAAGTAATTTAGTATATTTGAAAAAATTAATAGATAATTTATCAAATGAAGATATTGAAAAAATAAACAATACTAAATATTCAAATGACAAAATCCTAGAATTAATAAAAGTATTTTCAAATGATAAAGAAAATTATGAAAATGTAATTGAATTAATGTTTACCTATTATGAAAAGAATAATCTTATTTCTGATAAATTACTAGAAATATTGAAAAATGAATTTGGATTTCATCTGTATTCTTATAAAGAAGATTATTCAATTCAAAAATTTATTATTGATTTTATTGTAAAGAAAATACAAAATGAAAATAGTGGAATTTATATAGATTTATTGTTTGAGATTAATGAGTATTATTTACAAACACAATTTAAATCAACTCAATTATCTGATAATAAAACTATTTCTACTAATATATTTGGTTTGTATGAGATACCTAGTTTAAAAAGCTTTCGAGAAACTATTTTTGAAAACATTTTTTCTTTGTACAAAATTGAAGCAAAAAAAGTTTTAGATTTATTATCTGAGTATGAGTATGGATATGAAAAGAAAATTTCTGAAATAGAAAATTGGGATAAAGATGTTATTACTAAATGTATATATGAAAGATTTGATTCAAAAAATTATTTAGAAGTAAAAACTGTTTTAAAATTATGTAAATTATGGAAAAAATACTCAATCGATTATGATTTAAGTTTAGAGAGAAAATTTCAACATGAATATATTGAAATTGAAAAAATATTTTATTTAGATTATCTAAATTTTTGGGATAAAGATAAAGATACTGAAAAAATAGATGAACTAATAAAAAATAAAATATTTGAATATATCAAAAACTATGAAATAACAGATATTGAAAAACTTCTTAATAATTTAAGTAAAATTTATAGTCTAAATTTTGGAGATAATAGAGAATATATTTTTAATACTAATCTTTCAAAGTTATTACTAGTAATTAATAATGATATGTTTATAGATGTACTAAATATAATAGTTAAGAATGATTATAATTTGAATTTTAATGAAGATATTATTGTTTCTAAATTATTAAAAATAAAAGAAAAAAATGAGATTGAAATTTTTATTGATAATTTATCTCCAAGATTTAAAAATAGATACAAATTTAGTTTTTATAAATGTTTAGAAGAAAAATATATAAACAATAAGGATATAAAAAACTTAGTGGAATTATATTCTATAAATGAAGATATACAACTAATTCCATTTCATCCGATTTTTTTAGAAAAATATACAAAAATTGATAAAGACATAATTATCAAAATATCAAGAATATTATTTGAAAAGTCAAATATAAATAATAGATTTCTAGATGGATTAGAAATGTTTTTTGATTCAAATACTGATGTAATTAAACTTTTTAAAAATGATTTTACATTACTGAAACTAATTTATTTAAAATTAGATAATTATTCAAAACATTTTGATTATGATTCTAAAACTCTATGTGTAATTCTAGATTTGGACTCAAATTTTATACTTGATTATTTAAAACAAAAAGATAAAGAAAAATCTTTACATAAAAAATATGAAGTATTATGGGAAAGAAACAATTATCAAGACATAATAGAAAAAATTACAAACTATTTTTATGAAAATCAAGATATAGAAATTTTTGGTTCAAAATTTAGAGTATTTTTTAATATTAAAGAACATAGAGATTCACAAAGTGAATTAAAAGATAAACAAATTGACTATTTAAAAATTTTTATCAAAAAAAATATAAATGAGAATGAAAAGATTAAATTTATATTTAAAGACCTAATATTATGTTTAAGTAATAAGCAAAGAAAAATATTTATAAAACATATTTTAGATTTAGGTATTAAATTTAAAGATTTTAAAGAGTTGTCTTTTGAAGAATATTCTAAGTTTTGGAGTGGTAGTGCTATTCCTATGTATCAAAAAGAACTTGAATATTTTGAATCTTTACTTGATTTGTTTAAAGGGATTAATCGAATTGAACACAAAAAATATGTTGAAGAAATTATAGAATATAAAAGAAATGATATTAAAAGAGAAAAAAAGCGTGAATTTATGGATGATTTCTAAGTTTATTAATATAGGAAATAAAAAGGCCAAATATCAAAAGACACTTGACCTTAAAAAGGAGAAAAAGTAAAAATCACAACAAAATTACTCTTTTAAGAATAAGAAAGATTCGCGGTCTTTCTTAAACGATAAAAGTATTATATACTCCTATTGTTAAGAGTTTGTGAATGATTTATTAATGAAAGGTTAATTCGCAAACTATTTGTGCATGATCACTTGTAAGCAAAGATCCATCATGATTACTTCTTATTGCATCATCATATATTTCATATGAACTAACTTTTGCAATATTTTGCTTATTTCTTTTATTAAACTCTTTTGAAACAAAAATATAATCAATAACATTACCTTTTCCAGCAAAATAACTAGTAGGAGTTCTTAAAATCTCTTTTTGTTCAGGATGAGGATTATATATTTCGTGTTCAATTTGATGATATGCATCATGTAAAATAAAAGTCTCTTTTCTCTTTTCATCATGATATTTATTATTACTTAAAGCATCAATTGTTATTGAAAACTCTTTATCATTTAAATCACACATTAATACACATGGTTTCTTTGATTTTTTAATATCAAAAAAAAGTGAAGAAGCTTCACAAAGTCTTCTTTTTAGACTAGATGAATATTTATCTTCTAAAGCTTTATTTACTAACTCTTTTTTATAAGATAATTTATCTTCTTCATTAAAAACATATTCAAATTCATTTAATCTATTTGATTTCAGATGAGAAACATAAACTAAAAATTCTTTTTCATTAGGAAGAGTTATTGTTGCTTTAATAGGAATTCTCGAGAATTTAAAGAAACCTTCAAAATTATGCTTTTTAATACTTGGAATATGTGCTTTAACTTCTTGCATATTTGTAATAGGATATTTTGAAGCAATTGCAACTGTTGTAGATACAAATATTAATGGATTATTTTTACTTAATTTTGCAGCATCAGTTGTCTCAAAATATTTATAACCTAAGTCATTAACTAGAATTTTTAATGCATCTCTTGAAAAAACTTCTTGAAAACCAATAACATCAGCATCCATTTTTTTAATTTGTTTTTTAATCCAAGTGGTTTTTTTTATCCATTGTTCATTAGTAAACTTTTCTTTTTTAGTGTACCATGAGTGTGGTGGTTTTACAAATTGAAATAGGTTAAATGTTGCTAGTCTTATTTTCATATTATTATTATATCGAATTTTAAAGATAAAACATTTAAGCATCTTTAGTTATTATTAGCTTATGAAAACAAATATATATGATGTAATAGTAATAGGTTCTGGTGGTGCGGGAATGATTGCTGCAATAACTGCAAGAAAACAAGGTAAAAACGTACTTCTTTTAGAAAAACTTTCAACACTTGGAGCAAAACTTAAAGCAACAGGTGGAGGAAAATGTAATTTAACAAATACGCTAAGTAATGAAGATTTTATGAACTCATTTGGGAAAAATGGACGTTTTATGAGTACTGCTATTGAAATGCTTGATAAGAATTCTTTAAGAGAATTTTTCAAAAGTATTGGAGTTGAAACTGATACAAAAGATGGTTTTAGAATTTTCCCAGTTACTCATAACTCATCAACAATTATAAAAGCATTAGAAAAAGAGCTAAATAGATTAGAAATTGAAATTAAATGTGATGTAAAAGTTGAAAACTTATTATGTGAAGAAACTAAAATTACAGGAGTAAATACTAATAAGGGAATATTTAATTGCAAAAATGTAATCGTAGCAACAGGAGGATTAGGTTTTCCTGTTCTTGGTGCTAATGGTGATGGATATGAATTTGCAAAAGATTTAGGACATAAAATTACTAACCTTTATCCTGCAATGCTTCCTGTTTATACAAAAGAAACTTGGGTTGCAAACTGTACCGCTGATACTATTGCAAAAGCTATTATCAAAATAGATTTGAAAAAAGCAAAAAAATTAAAAGCAATAGGTGATTTAATATTTACTTCAAAAGGTTTAAGAGGACCAGTAGTTTTAGATTTTTCAAGAGAAATCACACCATTATTAGAACAGTATGAAGAAGTTCCTTTACTAATTAATATGGTAAAAGGAAAAAATGAAGATGATATTTTCTCACATTTCAAAAAACAATCTGTCATTAATCCTGATGCAACAGTCTTAGAAAGTTTAGCCTTGTTACTTCCTCTATCAGTATCAAAAGAATTATGTAATATTGTAAATGCAGATATCTCATTAAAATTTAAAGATCAAAAAGGTGAAGTAAGAAATAATCTTGTAAAAATAGTAGCATCAACACCATTAACAGTAATAGATTCAGTGGGTTATAAAAAAGCAATGATTACAAGAGGTGGAGTTACACTAAAAGAGATTAATCCAAAAACAATGCAAAGTAAATTAATAGATGGATTATATTTCTGTGGGGAAGTAATGGATTTAGATGGACCTTGTGGTGGATATAATTTACAATGGTCATTTTCAAGCGGAAACTTAGCAGGACATTTATTACAAAACTAATAAAAATCCCCAAAAACCATAAATTAACAAATTTAAGTTTATTTAAAGTAAATCCTCTTGACAAAGAGAGAAAAAAGTTCTATAATTCCCGTCCAAAAACAGAGGAACGACATCAAAAACATTTGATGAAAGACTAATGAGAAATGGATGATCTTTAACAATGTAATTTAAGTTTGTAAAGTAATCTTTATAAACTGAATATAATACTCTAAATA